>CALFXN010000653.1 GCA_937957815.1 uncultured Synergistales bacterium | reverse complement strand
AAAAGCGGAACTCGGCAAGGCATGTACGCGTCTTTTTCCTGTCACACGACTGTGGCGACAAGGCTTTGTCTGCTGCCAGGGCGCTGCGAAAGTTGAGGTAGAATAATGCCGGAATGGCGCGTCGCCGCCCGCGAACAACGGATGAGAACCGCAGAAGTGAAGAAAACGCGGCAGGGAGAATAGAGCCATGACGGAAAACGCATACTTTTTCACTCACGGAAGCCGATGGGTTCGGGCCGATGTTCACCTGCATACCCGGCGGAAGGAGATTTACCGGCTATGGAAGCAATAGAACTCATCGAACTGATCGGACGCGGCGAAGACAGCAGAACGCAATTCAAACAGGGGCAAAGCGTCACCAACGCCAGATCGCTTGCCGGTGAAATGGCGGCGTTCGCGAACGGCAAGGGCGGACGAATCCTGATCGGCGTCGACGACGAAGGCTCAATCGTCGGTTTGTCGCCTGACGACGTACGAAGGATCAACCAGCTCATTTCGAACACGGCGACGGATTGCGTCCGCCCTTTAATCAACCCGGAAACCGAAAACATTTCCGTCGGCGGAAAACTGGTCATGGTGGTCACCGTTTCGGAAGGCATTTCCAAACCGTATGCCGACAACGACGGAGTGTTTTGGGTCAAATCGGGAGCGGACAAACGCCGGGTGACTTCCCGTGAAGAAATCCAGCGAATGCTCCAAAGCTCCGGTCTGGTCCATGCGGATGAAGTCCCCGTCAGGGGAACCACGCCCGGAGATCTGGATTCGGAGCACTTCCGGACTTTTTTTGAAAAACAATATGAAGAGCCCCTCGATGCCATGCTCGACAGAGAGGGAATCTCTCTGGTCCAATTACTGAACAATCTGGGTCTGGCGCGCGACGCGACGCTCAATCTCGCCGGGCTTATGCTTTTTGGGCGCACACCTCAAAAATATCGCCCCGCTTTCGTCGTCAAAGCGGTATCCTTCGTCGGCGACGATCCCGCTGGCGACAAATATCGGGACAGCCAGGACATCTACGGATGCCTGCGCGATCTGTACAAAGAGACGATCTCCTTTCTGACCCGAAATCTACGGCGAGTGCAGAACGGGAAAGGATTCAATACGGAAGGCGATCTGGAAGTTCCCCGCGCTGCGCTGGAAGAACTGACCGTCAACATGCTGCTGCATCGGGACTACTTCGTCTCTGCGCCATGGCGCGTATTCATGTTCGACGACCGGATCGAGCTGATCAGCCCGGGGAGCCTGCCGAACAATCTGACCGTCGAAAATATCCGGAACGGCGTATCCAATATTCGGAATCCCCTTATCGCCTCTTTCGCAACCAGGGAATTGCCCTATCGAGGCATCGGGACGGGCATCCGGCGGGCGCTGGTGGCCGCGCCGGACCTGGAACTGGAATCGGACCACGAACGCAATCTGTTCATCGCTCGCATTCCGCGAAGACAATAGAAATAACGTCCCCGAGTTGAAGAACCGGGCGACCGTATCCGGCGCCATCGAGATCGGCCGTGCGCCCGGCGTCGTCATGGTGACGTTCCGCTGTCCCGCCGGTCTCCCATCTCTTCCGAAAGGTGGAACTTGGCAAGGCGCGCACGCGTCTTTTTCCTGTCACCCGACCGTAGCGATCCCCAGATGCGTGCAGAGAGACTCGAGCTTCCCATCGCACGTCATCAGGCAGGCTCCGTTCCGGCGTGCGGTGATCGCGTAGCACAGGTCATAGACGGGATGCGACAAGCGGACGGCTTCCGCGAGAGCTTCCCGCCACAGAAGCCGCACTTCCGCAAACGAATCCACGAGGCCGATGGAAAAATCCGCGGCCTGCATCGCTTCGGAAGGCGGGAGA
>CALFXN010000652.1 GCA_937957815.1 uncultured Synergistales bacterium | reverse complement strand
GAAATCGGTGAACGCGAGCGAAAAACACGCGAAGAACGCGCTGACAAGTCCGAATCTGGCGCCGGGGAGCGTCACGCTGAGGAACGTCCCGAACGGGGTAGCGCCAAGCATCGTCGCGGCCTCGTACTGACGCATGTCCGCGTTCCGAAGCGACACCGAGAGAATCATGAAGGCCTGGGGGAAGACGTACGCAAGTTCCGAGATCGTGATCCCGACCGGACCGTACAGCTGTACGTCGAGACCGAGCGACGTGAGCATCCCCTTGCGCCCGATCAGATAGACGAGGCCGATCCCATGCATCATCGTCGGGGAAAAAAGCGGCAACAGGGCGATGTATCTGAATACCCCCCTCAACGGAAGGGGCGTCCGTTCGACGCCGTATGCGTAGGCGAACCCCGACAGTACCGCCAGAACGGCCGAGAGAGAGGATACGAAAAGGCTGTGCACGAACGAGACGGAAAGATGCGGTGATGCGATGTACTCCCGGAAGTTGCGAAGCCCCGCGAAATTCCCTGCCCGATCCTGAAAGGCCCGTACGAGGAGCGATGCGAGCGGGGCGAGAACGAACAGGAGCATGACGGCGACGAACGCCGCGAGAACGACGTGTTCGATCCGGAATGTTCGTCCCCTCGCCGTCACCGTCTTCTCCTCAGGAAAGTCGCAGAGCCGGAATGACCCGCGAGTCGGGGATGCGGACGTAGACGTCCTGTCCGATGCGAAAACCATGCGCCGCGAAGTCGCGCGCGGGAATGTCCGAGACGATGCTGTTTCCATCGCTGTCGAGCAGGAGACGCCAGAAGGCTCCCCTGTATTCCATCGCTTCGACCACGGCTCGGAGCGAATCGAACGACGGCCCGGTTTCGACCGTGACGTCCTCGGGGCGAATGGCGATGCGTCCGCTCGGATGACGCCTGAGGAAAATGAAGTTCACCGATCCCACGAAGTCCGCCACGAACGACGTTTTGGGGCGCTCGTAGATTTCCTGCGGCGTCCCCGTCTGCTCCACGCGGGCACGGTTCATCACGACGATCCTGTCGGACATCGTGAGCGCCTCTTCCTGGTCGTGCGTCACCATGATCGTCGTGATCCCGAGGGAGCGGACGATCCCCGTAATTTCGCGGCGCAGGAGAGTGCGTACCTTCGCGTCGAGGGCCGAGAGCGGTTCGTCGAGCAACAACAGGTCGGGTGACAGGACAAGAGCGCGGGCGAGCGCCACCCGCTGCTGTTGTCCGCCGGAAAGCTGCGCCGGATAGGAATCGCGGCAATCGGAGAGATGTACGGTCCGAAGCATTCCGAGGACGATCCGTTGCGTGTCGCGACACGACAGGCCATGCTTTTTCAGCCCGTAGGCGACGTTTTCGTAGGCCGTCAGATTCGGAAAAAGTGCATACGACTGAAAGACGATTCCGAAATTCCGCCCGGACGGACGAAGATCCGTAATGTCATTTCCGTTCAGCGCGATGACGCCCTCGTCGGGCGTTTCCAGTCCCGCGACGACACGCAGAAGCGTCGTCTTGCCGCATCCCGAAGGCCCGAGGATGCAGACGAAC
>CALFXN010000651.1 GCA_937957815.1 uncultured Synergistales bacterium | reverse complement strand
AGTTGAACCCGGCGTGCATGACGCCGCTGTTTCTGCTGCTCGTTCCGAACCCGACGTCGAGTTCCTTCTCGATCAACGCGACCCGGACGCGAAACCGCGTCAGTTCCCTCGCGATCGCGCACCCCACGACGCCTCCTCCGATGACGAGAACATCCGTTTCATTCACCGGCAAAGGGCATCACCTCCCGGTATTCCGAATATGCAAAACTGCACCGCTTGCTTGTTGCGGAATTCACAACCTGTGTTCTATAATTAACCACGTGGTTGAACGTGGTTTACCAAGCTCGTCTGAAAAGATTGTATCATCATTCTTTACAGGATCAAGACGCCACGGGATGTTTTTTTCGGGATAATCGGTGTATATCGTATTCACGAACGCAAGGCGACTCCGAGGCAGGTGGGCGGCGTGAACCCAAAACGCAGAGAAGTGCTTGAAATATTGATGAATCTGATACAGTCCGGTGAAATCGTCCGGGATGGAAAGCTGCTCCCCGAGCGGGAGATCGCGGTTCGTCTCGATATGTCGCGATCCGTGGTGCGGGAGGCTCTGATCGGCCTCGAAGCGCTCGGAGCGCTCGATGTCCGGGAGCGACAGGGGATTTTCGTGAAGAGGGCCGATCTTCAGGAGGTCTCCCTCGGACTCGACCAGATGCGTCTCGCGCCGAGCCGAAGTCTGCCGCAGATCATGGAGATGCGCTACATCCTCGAGGTTCCGGCGACGATCCTCGCGGCGCGCAGACGGAACGACGGCGACGTGGCGAACCTGCGGGACTGTCTCGAACGGCTCGAAGCGATCCAGAAGCGCCGCGGCCCCGAGGAGGGGCCGCAGGGGGCGTACTGGAACACCATCCTTCACGCGACGATCATCCAGGCGACGGGCAACCTGGTCTACTCGCGCCTGTTCGAAGGCCTCGTC
Source organism: uncultured Synergistales bacterium (assembly GCA_937957815.1). Classification (GTDB taxonomy): domain Bacteria; phylum Synergistota; class Synergistia; order Synergistales; family Aminobacteriaceae; genus CALFXN01. The sequence continues at coordinate 1,341 of CALFXN010000651.1, read as the reverse complement.
TCCGTGATGGAGAAGGCGATCGCGTCGCTCCGGATGCGGTATATGTCGTTCCCCGAAGAGGCGCGCGGCGAAAGGATCCTCGAACAGCACCGCTGCCTCGTGGCCGCGATCATCGACCGCGACGAGGATTCGGCCCGGAAGACGATCGTCGAGCATCTCACGCTGACCGCGCACAATTTCATGGAACAGGGCGAAATGGAATCCATGCCGTCGGTGTTCGACGGGAAGGAACGGCCGCCGTTTTAGGGAAGCTCCTCGCGTAAAGGGATGTGGTCATCCGTGACGAGGTTCAGGGCTTTTGGAGCCGCATTGGGGTTCGGTCTGCTGTACGCGTGGATGGAGACTCTTGCCGTTCGTATCTCCGTCCTTTCGGGGCACGGCCTTTCCCCCGGCGCGCCGCTCTTTCTCGCCTGCCTTGCGCTCGCGCTCTTCGCGGCGGGGGCGTCATCGCTCCAGCCGTTCATCGAACGCTTCCGGAGAGAGCTGTCCGTTGCCGGATGCGTCCTCATGTCCTCGACGCCCATCCTTCTCGCCGCGACCGGTTTTCTGCCGCCCGCGCCGTCCTCGGTCTTTTCGTCCGCCGCCCTCGCCTTAGGCGGCGTCGGAACCGCCCTGCTGCTGTGCCGGTGGGGGATTCTTCTGAGCGCGTTCGAACCGGACGATATCGCCGTCGCCTTCGGCGTCTCTCCGTTCGTTCCGGTCATTGCCGCGGCAGTCGCCGGCGGCGCGCTTCTCGTCGCCGCGCCGCCCGTCGCGCTGTACCTTCTCGTGAAGATTTCCGCGACCGGGGGCGACGCATCACCCCTTCCGCGCGACGTCCCCCTTTTCGATCTCGCGCTCATGCTCTTCTGCCTCCATCTTGCGATCGGCGCACTGTCGCCCCTCACCGAGGGCGTCGCCGGAGTCCCGGGGTGGAGCGTCTGGATCCATCCGCTCGCGACGGCGTTCGCCGCGCTCGTCTTCCTCTTTCACCGGAACGCGGATCTTCCAGGGTTCTACCGAACCGCCCTTCCGGTCGTCGGAGCGGCGCTCTTCCTGTCGGGGTTTTTCCCCGACAGCCGGACCACGGCCGTTCTCGCCGGGGGCGGGACGGCCCTTCTCGAACTCTACGCGTGGCTGCTGCTGATGCATGTCGCGTCCGCTTCGGGCGCAAGGAGAGGCGTCGTTGTCGCGCGCGGCCAGTTCGTCATCGTGTGCGCGACGGTCGCCGCGTCGATGTCCGCGGGCGCAGCGGACGGACGGCTTGCGGCGTTCGCGTTTCCGCTCGCGATCCTCGTCGCGCTCTTCGCCGCGTGGAAGCGCTGCGGGAGGATCCTTCTCCTGCAGCTGGACGCCTCGATC
>CALFXN010000650.1 GCA_937957815.1 uncultured Synergistales bacterium | reverse complement strand
AAGCTCCGGACGCCCACGGGCGGGTTCCAGCAGGTTTCCGGGCTCCGCGTCACGATCGACCTCCGGCTTCCGCCGGCGCTCATCGACAACGACGGCGTCACGAGGCAGGCGGGGCGGCGCGTCACGTCGATCCTCGTCGAGGAAAAGCCCGGAGCGTGGAGTCCGCTCGACGACGCAAAGACCTATACAGTCACGACATCGACGTGGGTGGCGGGAGGCGGCGACAAGATGACGGTTCTCAGGAAGAACGCCCGCGACCTCACGGATCTCCACATTCTCGACGCGGAGGCCGTCGCGGAATACGTCCGGCTCAAGGGAGGCATGAAGCCCGCACTCGAGGGGCGGATCACCCTCAAGCGATGACACGGTTCTTCGGAAACGGTGCGGGGGAGTCGCAGGACACGGCTCCCCCGCCTTCTGTCCTTCGTCGAATTCCGCCCCGGGATCGTCCGGGATCACGCCGCCGACGGGCAATTCCCCTTCGTTCCGTCGTCGAAGACGCCGACGCCCTGATCCGCAGCTCGCAGAATCTCCGGAACAACGTTCGTTTCGTCGAGGGGATTGACGACGAGCGCGTCGAATCCTCCTTCGATCATCTCTCTGAGCGCGACAAGGCTGTGCGTCCGGCGTTCCCCCGCACCCCGGGAGGATACAGGTGATTTTCCCGCCCCGTCCTACAGGACGGAATACGCGCGTTCCATATCCGTCCAGAACGCGTTCGCGCGGTCGCAGAGGAGAACGCCGGTCCGGAGATCACCGGAGGCGGTCATCGTCAGGCTTTCCGCGCCGCGATGATCGCGGCGCCGAGAGCCCCCGCGATCTGGGCGTCTTCCGATACGAGAACCGGACGGCCCGTCCTCCGTTCCAGAAGGCGCACCAGGTTCGAACTTCGCGAGACACCGCCCGTAAAGGCAATCGGTCCGTCGCCGCCCACTTTCTGAAGCATGGACGCCGCGCGCGCCGCAACCGAATCGAGCAGCCCCAGCGCGATCGAGCGTTTGTCGACGCCACGCGCGAGCAGGCTCACGACCTCCGATTCCGCGAAAACGGTGCACATGCTCGTGATCGGCTGCGGCGCCACGTCGTCGGGAATCGCGCCGAAGTCCGAAAGATCGTATTCGAGCAGAGACGCCATCATCTGGAGAAAACGACCGGTCCCGGCCGCGCACTTGTCGTTCATGAGAAAGTCCCGGACCGAGCCGTCGCGGTCCAGGAGGATCGCCTTGCTGTCCTGACCGCCGATATCGAGGACGGCCCGGGCTTCCGGATGCAGAAACACGGCGCCCGCCGCGTGACACGTGATTTCGGTCACGCGGTCGTCCGAAACGAACGCGTTGCGGCCATACCCCGTCGCGACGACGCGGAAGAGCGCGTCGCGACGAAGACCGTTCCGCTCAAGCAGCGTTTCCACCGCCGCCACCCCCGTTTCGCGGGGATTCCAGCCCGTTGGGGCAACAATCCGGTCGATAATCCTCTCCCTGTAAATAACCGCCTTGATCCCGACGGATCCGAGATCGATGCCGAGGACGAGCGGCGTCATCTCAGAGCATCTCCAGAAAGGCCGCGACGCGCGTCGAAAGCTGCCCGACGTCGCCCTGCGAGTAATCGGTCTCGATCGCCATATACGGCGTCCCATCCGCCCTGAACGATTCGCGGAGTCCGTGCGTCTCTACGTTGTAGGTGTGGCACGCCTGCAGGATGACGTCGAGGACGCCGTCGGCCCGGTACTCTCGCCCGAAGCGTTCGAGAAACTCCAGCCTCCGCGGATTCGGCGACATGCAGGAACACGGCGTCTTCAGATATCTTTCCGTCAGCGCGTCGACGGGGTCGATCGTCTCGTCGACGAGATCGGTCGTTCCCTTGAGGTTTCCGCAGTTCTCGAACGCGACAACCGTCCCGAGCCCGCCGTCCTCGACCGCGCGGACGACCTTGTGGAGGCTCCTGCCGAGCGGACACCCCGTGACGAGAATGCGTTTTCCCCCTTCCGGGACGCGGCGTTCGCCGGCTTCGTAGTTCTCCGCGACGCAGCGGATGAACGTCTCCTCCTGCGTGAGGACGGTTTCGTAGTCGAACCCGTATTTGACGTAGTCCGACGCCGTGAGGATGTCCATCCCGCTCAGCGCCGGCGGATCGGTTCGCGCGAGCGCGAAGAGACGGTTGAGGACGCTTCGTTCGCGGTTCCTGAGCCGGATCGCGTCACGGAGCGCGTCGTTCGTAACCGTCACGGAGAACACCTCCTCGACATAGCGGATCAGACGGAGAATCTCCTCCTTCCAGGCCGCGAGCGACTCCGGCACCGCCGACCGATACGGAAGATACATGACGTGGACCGGTTTCAGGGCGTTCAGATACTCGAACATCTTCTTCTTTCCGTCGCACGTCGTCTCGCCCAGAACGAAGTCGCAGAAGTGGAAGTAGGGACACGTGTCCGTTATCGCGAAGCCGTAGCTCGACTTGATGAGCGGGCACAGATTTCTCGGAAGGTGTTCCTCGGCCGCCGCGATCGGTTTCTCGCTCGTGCTGCAGAGCGAGACCGTGACGGCCCCCGCCGCGCGAATCACCTCCCAGGGCGTGAAGATGCAGAAGGTCCCGACGACGGGCGTCCCGGATTCCTTCGACTCCTTGATTCTGACCGGTGCCGCCGCCACGGAATCCTTCATGGATTCCAGCATGCTGTCGATATCGTGCATGATTTCTCTCCTATCGTGTGTATCGCCGTTTCGTCCTGATTTTCGGACAGGACCACCGAAGACGGAATGACGCATCCCACGGCGTATTGCCGGTGATATTCCATCGCGCCGAGCGATGCGCCATCGGGCACGACGACACTTTCGAAGCGTTTCGAAAGAGCGTCAATCCTGAGCCTCGGGGCCATCGTCGTTTCCGTACCCTTCCCCGGAAATCGCCGCGTCGAGCGTATCGAGGATCGACGCCGTCAATCGCCCGTACTCGGGATCGTCG
>CALFXN010000649.1 GCA_937957815.1 uncultured Synergistales bacterium | reverse complement strand
CTCCCTGACGGGATCGTGGGGCGTCGCGATCATTCTTCTGACCCTGATCGTGCGTGCGCTTCTGCATCCCCTGACGCAGAAGCAGATGGTCAGCATGCAGAAGATGCAGAAGCTTCAGCCGCGCCTGAAGGTCCTTCAGGAGAAGTACAAGGACGACAAGCAGACGCTCAACAGAGAGGTTATGGCTCTCTACAAGGAAAACAAGGTGAATCCGGCCGCGGGGTGTGTTCCGCTTCTCGTGCAACTTCCGGTGTTCATCCTGCTTTTCCGTGTGTTGACTTCCTATGATTTTACGGGAGTGTCGTTCCTCGGGGTCAGTCTCGACGGAACGGTGCTGTCGACGATGGGAAAGGCCCTCGGTCTTGCAATCCCCACGGCAGAAATAGGCGTCATGTCGATCGTGAACGCGATTATCGCGAATCCGGCGGGACTTGCGAATGTCGCCCTGTATCTTCCCAACCTGCTTCTCCTGATAGGCATCGGTTTCGTGACGTGGTACCAGCAGCAGCTGAGCGCTTCCGGCAACCCGCAGATGGCTATGATGAACTGGTTCATGCCGTTGTTTCTCACGTTCATATGCATTTCTCTCCCCGGTGGCGTTCTCCTGTATTGGGGCGTGTCATCCGTCATGGGTGTCGTGCATCAGGTTCGCGTGACGCGCCAGACTGCCCGCGAAATGCAGGAAAAACCCGTTCTGTACAAGGATAAGCCCGTATAACCCGGTAGACCGGCGCTTCGCTGCGAGACGGTTTGAGAAAGGGATGATTCCGTGAACGATCAGGAACTCCTCGTCCTTGAGGTCGGTTCCGTCGACGATGCCGCGAAAAGTGCGGCTTCCGAATGGTCCGTGTCTCAGGAAGACGTGGTCGTCAAGGTTCTGGAGGAGGAAAAAAGCTTTTTCGGCCTTCTCGGCAGGAAGCTTCGCGTCGAAGTGCGTCCGCGAATTCCGCTAGTCATCCTTCGCGGGAAGCGGAGCATTTCCGAGATCCTGTCGCGAATGCAGCTCGACGTGGATGTCACCGTGACGCCGGAGGAACGCATCAACCTGAGCGGACCGGATGCCGGGGTCGTTATAGGGAAGTACGGTGAAACACTGAAGGCGATGGAGTACCTTGTCAATCTGACCGAGCGGAGTGATGAGGAAAGTCCCAGAATCCGGCTGGATAGCGACGGATATCGTGTGCGCCGCGAGCAGAGTCTTCAGCGACTGGCTCAATCTGCGGCCAGAAAGGCTGTCCGTCGTGGAAAGCCCACGTATCTCGAACCGATGACGAGCTGGGAACGCCGGATCATCCACATCGCACTCAAGGACGATGCTTCAGTCGAGACGAGATCCGTCGGCGAGGCTCCGGCGAGGAAGGTCGTCGTCTGGCCGGTGAACGCACGCAGGACGCGACGGTTCGACGATCAGGACTGAGATGAGAGACGCGATTTGAATTCGATCGGTTCGATGAGGACGTCCGGAGTTCCGGACGTCTTTTTTTTGACGAATACCAACCTTCGCTGAGGCTTCGGTCGGTGAATCATACGATGTATCCTGCGTGTCGCGCGATAGAATAGGGGCACTTTCACGGAGGTGATACCAATGAAACGGTCATTGAGGTACAGATCTGCGCTCTTTGCGGTTGCGGCTGCGGCCTTGTTCGCGTTTGCGGGCGCCGCCGCCGCGCAGGATGCTTTAACGGGCAATCCTATAGCCAGGATAGCGAAAGAAGCCTCTCCGTCGGTCGTCAATATCGACGTCGAGGCGATGGTGACGCGAAATTATTCACCGTTCCCCGACGATCCGATCTTCCGCCGTTTCTTCGGAGAGGAGTTCCGGCGTTTTTCCCGGACGGTTCCGATGAAGGGCCGCGGGTCGGGATTCATTGTTTCGGCGGACGGGAAGATCCTCACGAACAATCATGTCGTTGAGGGCGCCGACAAGATCACTGTTACGATGTCCGACGGAAGGACCCTCGATGCGAAGATTCTCGGACGCGATCCGACCTTCGATCTCGCGATCATCAAGGTCGACGGAACGAACCTTCCGGTTTTGGAAATGGGTGACTCCGACAAGTCGGAGGTCGGAGAATGGGTCGTCGCGATCGGAAATCCGTTCGGCCTCGAACATACCGTGACGGTGGGCGTCATTTCGGCGAAAAACCGGAGCATTCACGCCGAGAACGTCAACTTCGACGGGTTTCTCCAGACTGACGCGGCCATCAACCCCGGAAACAGCGGAGGTCCGCTGATCGGGCTCGACGGAAAGGTCATCGGGATCAACACGGCGATCGTGCCGTACGCTCAGGGAATCGGGTTTGCGGTTCCGGTCAACATGGCCAAACAGGTCATGAACGACCTCGTTCAGTACGGCAAGGTCCGTCGAGGGTGGCTCGGAGTTTACATCCAGCCGCTGACGAAGGAATTCGCGCAGGCGTATGGCGTCTCGGAGGAAAAGGGAGCCGTTGTGAGCGACGTAATGCCGGATTCCCCTGCGGACAAGGCGGGACTTCGTCGGGGCGACGTCATCATCGCGGTCAACAAGGACAAAATCGAGGGTTCCCAGGAACTCGTGACGAAGATTCGGAACTTCAATTCCGGCGAGACTGTTTCGCTCACTCTGATCCGGCAGGGAAAACAGATGTCGGTTTCCGTGACTCTCTCTGAGGTTTCCGGATCCAGTGAAGACGAGAAAAGCGGCGGAACCGAAGTGCTCAAGAAGATCGGCGTCGAAGTCAGCAGGATCACTCAGGAGCATCGGAAGAACTATGGGATCAGGGGGCGTGACGGAGTTGTCGTCACGTCCGTCGAGGAGGGGTCCGCTGCGGCGCGGGCGGGAATCCGCGAAGGAGACGTCGTTCTCGAAATCAACGGAGTGAAGGTTTCCGACCCGTCGCAGATAGGAAACATTTCGACGAAGAAAGATTCGGTGGTTCTGCTTCTGTTGCGTGACGGTCGAACGTTTTTCCTGTCCCTCAAACTCGAAAAGTAAGCGATCCGATCCGAACGGGCGGGAAGACAATCTCAACCGAGACGCGAAGGGCCCGGCAGAAAAAGCCGGACCCTTCGCGTCTCGGGGGTCATGCGTCGTAATCGGAAAGAGAAACCGTATCCAGCGGGAAGAGTACCGTGAAGGAGCTGCCTTTCCCGAGTGCCGATTCGATCTCCATCTCTCCCCCGTGGATCTCGACGACCCTTTGCACGAGAGAAAGTCCGAGACCGTACCCGGATGATGAACGCGACGCGTTCCCTCGCCAGAACAGGTCACGGCATCTTCGTATGGCGAACTCGTCCATTCCTTTGCCGTGATCCCAGATCCGCACGAAAGAGACGCTCTTCGAAAGGTCATGCCCCGAGTCGACACCGAGTTCTCCTCCTTCGGGAGTGAACTTGCTCGCGTTTTCGATGAGGTTGACGATCATCCGGATCAAAAGGGGATGATTGCCGAACGTCGGCGCGAAATCGAGACTCCTGGAAAGCGATTGCTTTCGTATGCCCGATATGAGATACGAGACGAACTGACATGCCTCGTCGGCGGCGAGCAGAAGATCGACCTGTTCCTTCCATTCGGATGACCCCATGAAAGAAAGACGGGAGAGCTCCAGAATCGAATCGACAATCTGTTGCATGGATTCGAGGTGGAAGAGAATTTCCTCGAGGCGGGCATTGTAGTAGGAAGGATCCCGCTCCCTGGAGAGCATGATTTCCACTTTGCCCTTGATAACGGCGAGAGGTGTGCGGAGTTCGTGACTTGTATCGGCGGAGAGCTGCTTCAGTTGCGCTTCGCGGCTTTCGAAACGGGTGACGAGCGAATGAAGTTCGCTTGAGAAGGATCGCAGATCGGCCGGGATAGTGTCTTCGTTCAAAGGAGGGCGTTCCGCAACGGGAATACGCATCGTTTCAAAGAGCGCGAACAACGAACGTACAACGGTCCTGCGGCCTGCGCGATACGCAAAGAGCGACGTAGGTCCCGAAAGAGAGACGCATCCCAGGAGAGTCGCGATAAAAGGAGACAAAGTCCAGAAAGCCGCCGCCAGGATGGCTGTCGTGATGGAAACAGAAAGAACAAGTGTCTCTGCGAACGAAAAGTTCCCGAACACAGCCTTCCTCTCTTCCGGTTCGGAGCGAGTCGGGACGTTCCGAACCTCCCCCGCTTCGCTTAATTGTAGGCGGGACAGTTGACCTTATACCCCACGCCCCGGACCGTGACGATCAGCGTATCGTATCCGACCTTTCTGAGTTTGTCCCTGAGGTACTTCACATGGACGTCGACGACGTTGCTCGTTCCGTCATATTCTTTCTGCCACACGTGAGTGATGATGCGCTCTCTGGAGAAGACCTGGTTTTCGTATCGCATGAGGAGTTCCAGAATATCGAACTCGCGTCGTCTCAGCGGAACGACCACATTGTCCACGCGGCACTCGCGCGCGACGGGGTCGAGAACGAGGCCGCCGCATTTCAGGATCGGGCGTTGCTGGTCCGAACTCCGTCGTACGAGTGTCCGTACCCGGGCAAGCAATTCCCTGAAATCGAACGGTTTGACGAGGTAGTCGTCGGCTCCGCTGTTCAGTCCCTCGACCTTGTCTTCCACGCTGTCGAGGGCAGTGAGGATGATGACGGGCGTCGCGTTGCCCTCTTCCCGCATTTTCCGCAACATCTCGAGTCCGCTCATTTGCGGAAGCATGAGATCGAGGACGATGCATTCAACATCCGATTCGCGTGTTTTCTCCAGTCCTTCTTCTCCGGAGTACGCACTCTCCACGGAAAACCCGTTTTCCGCAAATCCCTCCGCAAGTACCTGGACGAGATCCTTGTTGTCCTCGACAATAAGCAGTGACATCGTGAATCCTCCTCGGGCAACGCGTGAATCGATTCTTAGATCCTCGGATCATTAAAGCACATTCAAAATCCAATGTCGAGTGCAACATTAGATTCTTGCTACATTTTTTTATTCTCCATCTTCGTCCGCTCCGGATGACCGCATTTGCAAAACGCGGATCGGAATGCTACTATCTTTCCTGACCCATCACTCGGAACGCCCGTTTGAGCGTTCTGGGTCTTCGGGATTCTGTTTATGAGGTGAGTTTGATGCTTGAAAAAGATGTGAAGCAGTCGATTATCCAGGAATACCAGACGCACGGTTCCGATACGGGATCGCCCGAGGTTCAGGTCGCGATGCTGACGAGACGGATCCGTGACCTCACGGAGCACCTGAAGCAGCACACGAAGGACTTCCATTCCCAGCGCGGCCTGCTCAAGATGGTCGGAACGCGCCGGAAACTTCTTCGCTACCTGAAGGATAAGGATTTCAGTCGTTACAAGAAGCTCATCGAACGCCTCGAACTGAGACACTGAGAAGGCGCAAGAATGTTCCGTGCGGGGGCGAACGCCCCCGCACTTTTTTTTCGTCGTGTTGTGGTATCCTTGACACTGCATAAAATCGGATGAATGGATTCTGGAGGAGGCTGAAACATGCATAAGAGGTATACGCTGGATATCGGAGCCGAGACGCTCGTCTTCGAGACCGGCAACGTCGCCAGACAGGCGAATGGCGCGGTCATGGCGCAATACGGCGAGACGATCGTTCTGACGACCGCATGTATCGCGGAAACGGCGCGGAAGGGGATCGACTTTTTCCCGCTGCTTGTCGATTTCGAGGAACGATTCTACTCGGCGGGGAAAATTCCCGGAGGGTTCATCAAAAGAGAAGGTCGTCCCTCGGAAACCGCTGTCCTGAGCGCACGGGTCGTGGATCGTTCGATTCGCTCGCTTTTCGACGACGATATGCGCCACGACGTCCATGTCGTGACGACGGTTCTCGCAGTCGACCAGGTCTATCTTCCGAACGTACTGGCGATCAACGCGGCCTCCGTTGCCCTGACGATTTCCGATATTCCGTGGAACGGTCCCGTCGGAGCCGTCCGGATGGGGCGCATCGACGGCCTTCTCGTCGTGAACCCGACGGAACAGCAGATGGAGACGTCCGACCTCGACCTTCTCGTTGCGGGGCACGCGGACGGAATTACGATGGTCGAGTCCGGATCGAGGGAATTGTCCGAGGAAGTCCTGATCGACGCCCTCGAAATGGCGCATCGCGAGATCCGGAAGATCGTCGACCTGCAGCTTCGGATGCGCGAGGAAATCGGCAGGGAAAAAGCTGTGCTGCCGAAACCGGAGCGCATTCCCGAAATCGACGAATGGATGCGGCGGGAACTCGGGAAAACGGTCTACGAAGCCGTGAAGATTCATGAAAAGAAACCGAGGAACGACGCGATCCGAGATGCGAAGACGAAAGCGCTCGAGTATTTCGAGGACCGGTTCGCGGAGAGCGACGAATATATCGCGAACGCGATCGAATCGATGGTGAAGACGTCGATGCGTTCGGTGATTCTCGACGAGGGGATTCGCGCCGACGGACGCAGGATGGACGAGGTTCGTCCGATATCGTGCGAGGTCGGTGTCCTTCCGAGAGTACACGGCTCCGCTCTGTTCACGCGCGGAGAGACGCAATCCCTCGGTGTCACGACGCTCGGCATGATCGGAATGGACGACCAGATCCTC
>CALFXN010000648.1 GCA_937957815.1 uncultured Synergistales bacterium | reverse complement strand
CTCTGGGAAGCATCGAGGAGCACGGACCGATCGGCCCTCTGGGGACCGATTACCTGATCCCCGAGGAGTTCGCTCGAAGGATCGAGACCTCCTTCCCGAACGACGTCGTGGTTCTCCCGGCGATGCCGTATGGCTACGCGCCCACACTGACCTCGTTTCCGGGGACGATCGATATCGGGACCGAGACGCTGACGGCCGTCCTGAATGGGATCGCGACGGGGATGCTGCGTTCAGGGGTACGGAAATTTCTCTTTCTGAACGGTCACGGCGGAAACAACGTCGCCCTCGACAGGGTCGCTCTCGAAATCTACCGGGCGGGAGGACAGGCGGCCACCATCGACTGGTGGATCCTCGCGGGACAGCTGAACCGGGAGTGGATCGGCGGCCACGGCGCCGGGCAGGAGGCGGCTATGATGATGGCGTTGCGCCCGGAATGGGTGGACCGTTCGGATCTCTGCGACGCGGAAGTGAACCATTTCAGCGATGCTCTCCGGAATACGCACCTGCACCAGATCTCGTTCGGCGGTGGATTTGTCCGGATGATCCGCGACGTGCGCGACTCCGTTCCGACCGGAGGATTCGGAGGTCCGGACGAATCGTCCGCGGCGACCCCGGAGTGGGGGGACCGAATGTTCGACGCGGTGACGGAGTATATCGAAGCCTTCATCCGCGAATTCCTCAAACTGGACGTCGGACGCTGACATGCGTTTCCCGTTCGATGAGATCGAGCGGCACCTCGCCGTCATCGCGTCGCATCACCGGCGGACATGCGGCGAGGGAGAGGCGGCCGCACGGGCGTATATCGCCGACGTTCTCGGAAGCGCCGGCGTGAATGTCCGGCGGCTCCGTCACAAGGCTCTGCTCGGCGTCCCGGGACGCGGGACGCTGCACTACGCGGACGGAACGGAGATCCCGTGCCGCGTGTGGGGGTTCTCTCCGTCCACGGACGGCGCGATCCGGGAGGGACGGGCGGCGTGGGTTCCGGAGAACGGCTTCGGAACGAATCCGCTCGTCTTTATGGCGGAACGGTCGCTCCCGGGAGAGCGGGATCTCGACGGGGCGGTCGTCGTCACGGAATCATCGTCTCCCCTCGCGGTTCTCGAAGCGCAGGCACGGGGAGCGATCGCCTTCGTCATCCGATGGTCATACGGCGACGAGAGGCAGATCCACGAAAGCGGCATATCTCTGCCGTGGGGAATTCCGCTTCCGGAGGAAATGCCCCTCCTGACCGACATCCCCGTGATCGCGATCAACAGGGCCGACGGGATCGAGCTGGAGTCCAGGATGCGGACCGGCGACGTCCGCCTCCGGTTCTCCGTCGAAGCGGAGCGCGGCGTCCGTGAAATCGAGCAGATAGAGGCGACCATCCCCTCCACAGAAGAGGATCCCCGGTTTCTCCTCGCCGGAAGCCATCTCGACGCGAAACACTACGGGGCGACAGACAACGCGACCGGATGCGCCCTGACGCTCGCCCTCGCGCTGCACGCGGCGTCCCTGCCGCGCCGCCGGTACGGGCTCCGCGTGTGTTGGTGGTCCGGACACGAATACGGAAAGTACGCGGGATCATCCGCGTACGCCTCCCTTCGCTTCCTCGACCTGTACCGCAACTGCATCGCCACGGTGAACGCCGACATGCCGGGACTCCGCGGCGCCACGGATTTCAGCCGGATCACGGCGGGACCGGACTTCCTTGCGCTCGCGCAAAAAGTCGTACGGGACGTCACGGGGCAGACGGGGCGATGGCCCGATCCCGTCCGGGCCTGGGACCAGTCGTTCCAGAACATGGGGCTTTCGACGCTCTTCGCGTGGGGGTCGACGTTGCCCGATTCCAGCCCGGACCGGACGGGGAAAGGGTTCATGAGCTGGTGGTGGCACACGGAAGACGACCTCCTGCAATATCACGACCCCGCGATCCTCGCGACGGACGCGGAGGTGTACGCCCGGGCGACGGAAGCGCTCGTTTCGGGCGACGACCCGTCTCCGGACGTCGCCGCCCTCTTCGGATTTCTTCTCGACCGTCTGACGTCGGCGTGCGGGCACTATGCGCGGATTGCGGATCTCAGAGGCGTCCTCGGGGAATATCGCGACCTCGCGTCGCTCTGGGGGGGGCTCCCCTCGCGGGAGCGTCCGGTCGGACTCCGGCTCGCGGTCGTGAGGAAACTCAATCAGGCCCTGTACGTCCGGTGCCCGGCGTACGGGCAGGATCCGGGGTGCGCGCAGGGATGGCTTCCCGGAATCGTCATGGCGGGAGATCCTCTTCTCGACTGGAAGGGCTCCGCTGAAGGGAGGCTGGTCCTGGAAGGATACGTCGGGTCGCAGATCAACCGCCTGTATTCGCTGGCTGAAGATATCCGTCACATCCTGGGAAATCCGTAACCATCGTCATCAAATCGCAAAGGGGGAACGGCTATGCGATTCCATCGTTTCACGGCGCTGGCGTTCGGAAGCGCCCTCGCGTTCCTGCTCTCCGGAGCGGCTTTCGTTTCCGCCGCACCGAAAGACACTCTCGTCGTCGCCAACATGTACGACGCGAAAAGCCTTGATCCGCACGTGACTCCGGATCTCGCGTCGGCGCATATCATGGTCCAGATCTACGATACGCTCGTGAAGGTCACCGACAAGGGCGAGGTCGTTCCGAACCTCGCGGAAAAGTTCGAGCGCGTCGACGACACGACATATCGCTTCACGCTCCGGAAGGGAGTGAAGTTCCACAACGGCGACGAGCTCAGGGCGTCGGACGTGGTCTTCACGTTCAGGCGGGCCCTCGACGTCGGCAAGACGATCGCCTACATCGTCGGCAACATGGATCCGGAGGGTCTTCGGGTCATCGACGACTACACGGTCGAGATGAAGACCAAGACGCCGGACACGAGTTTTCTCGCCCTTCTGACGCACTTCGGAGGCGGCTGCATTCTCAGCGAGAAAGCGGTGAAGGCCGCCGGCAACGAGTTCGGCTCGCGTCCCGTCGGGACGGGCCCCTATGAATTCGTCTCCTGGGCGAAGGGCGACCGGATCACGCTGAAGCGCAACGAGAACTACTGGGGCGAGAAAGCGAAGATTCCCAATGTCGTCGTCCGGTCGATAACGGAGGAGACGAACCGCACGATCGAACTCGAATCGGGCGGCGCGGACATCGCCTACGCGATCCCGCCGATCGACATCAAGCGGGTGCAGGAGAACGACAAGCTGGTCCTTCTCCGCACGCCCGACACTTCCGTGCAGCACATGGGCTTCAACTGCAGCAAGAAGCCTTTCAGCGACGTCCGGGTCCGGCAGGCCATCACGTACGCGATCGATCTCGATAAGCTCGTGAAGGCCGTCTTCCGCGGCATCGGCAAGCCGGCTCTCGGGCCCGTACCGCCCGGCATCCGCTACTCCAACCCGAAT
>CALFXN010000647.1 GCA_937957815.1 uncultured Synergistales bacterium | reverse complement strand
GCGAGATGCTGTGGAGATCGATGTGAACCATTCTCATGACGACGAACGTCGCGAGGATCGTGAGCAGCAGTACCGCGCCGATGAGCATCCCGCTGCGGAGCCCCATGAAGACGAGAAGGAGGCCGATGACGATCACGAGCGATTCGAGCAGGTTGACGATGAAGTTGTTGATCGTGTCGCGGACCGTATCCGACTGGTAGTAGATCAGCCCGAGGCGCATCCCGACCGGGGTCTCCGGCTCGAGTTCCCTGAGCCGCTGTCTGACGGCGTCTCCCATCGTGATGACGTTGCCGCCCCTGACGTTGGAGATCCCGATGCCGATCGCGGGTTCTCCGTTGAAGCGCATAAGCGCGCGCGACGGGTCGACGTATCCCCTCGTGACGGTTGCGATGTCTCCGAGCCGGATCATGTTGCCGGACGAGCCCAGGAGCAGCAGCGATTCGATCTGCTTCGGCGACGAAAACGTTCCCGTCGGGTCGATCCGGATATAGTCCGTTCCGGCCTTCACTTTGCCCGCCGAGGCCACGACGTTCTGCGCCTTGAGCGTGTCGAAGATCTCCTGGAGCGAAATTCCGAGCTGCGCCATCCGTGTCCGGGAGAGTTCGACATAGACGGCTTCCCGCTGGGCGCCCGCGATTCTGACGTTCGCGACTCCCGGGACGAGCAGGAGTTCCTTGCGGAGCCGGATCGCGAAGTCCTCGAGCTCTCTCGGCGTGTACCCCTTCCCCGTGAGCGCGAAGTAGACGCCGAAGACGTCGCCGTAGTCGTCATTGACGAGCGACGGTCCCGCTCCGGGCGGGAGCATTCTCTGGACGTCGCCGACCTTGCGCCGGAGTTCGTCCCAGATCTGGGGGAGGTCCTTTCCGGTGAAGGTATCCTTGATGTCCACGTAGATCACGGACGCCCCCTCCTGCGAGAGGGAGCGGACCTTGTCCACCTGTCCGAGCTGCTGGATCGCGCTCTCGATGACCTCGGTAACCTCCTGCTCCACCTCGACGGGCGAGGCTCCCGTGTACGCCGTGCTCACGACCGCCGTCTTGATCGTGAACGACGGATCCTCGAGCTTGCCGAGGCCCGTATAGGCGGCAATGCCTCCGAGCGAGAGGAGGAGGACGAGGAACCACGTGATCGTCTTTTTGCGGATCGAATACTCGGCGATGTTCATGGCCGTTTCCCCCTACTTTCCGGAGGGTGCTTCGCCCCGTTCCGAAGAGGAAACGTACAGCCTGACCTTCTCCCCCTCCGCGAGGAGCTGCGTTCCGGCGACGACGATCCTGTCCCCCGGCTTCAGATCTCCCGACACGATCGCGGACTCGTCCCTGTAATCGACGATCTCGACGGGGACGCGCCGGACCGCCCGGGGCTCTCCCGAGACCTTCCAGACGAAGTGCTTCTCTCCCGCATCCGCGACGACCGCTCCCGACGGGATCGCGTACCCCGGAGCCGCGTCCGCCAGTTTCTCCGCCGAAAGCTGGACGGTCGCCGTCATTCCGGGCAGGATGACGAGACCTTCGGGGTAGGTCATTCCGAACGTGATCGCGTAGGTCTGCGTCTGCGGGTCCGCCCGCGTCGAGGCCTCCTTGAGGTAGAGCGGGAAGAGCCGGTCGGGAAGTGCGTCGAACTGGGCGTTCATCTCGATCGTGCCCGCGGATTTCGATCGCATGAGGTCCTGTTCGGGCAGGGCGATGACGATCTCGAGTTCCGACAGGTTCTGGATCGTCACGAGCGGCTGATCCTTCTGGACGCTCTGGAAGTTCTCCATGTAGCGGTCGACAACGATCCCCGAGAAGGGGGCGCGGAGTTCGGTGTCGTCGCGCGCGCTCTGCGCCGCCTGCACCTTCGCCGCGAGTCCCTTGATCGTCGCCTCCATCGCGTCGATGTCTTCCTTCCGCGAGCCCGTCCTGGCCTTCTGGAGTTCCTGATTGGCCGCGTTGAGCGATGCCTTCGCGACGTCGTACGCCGTCTTCGCCTGATCGTACGTGGATTTCGCGACGGCTCCGGACTTGAGCAGCGATTCCATGCGACGGAAGTTCGCCTCCGCCTCGTCCGTCCGGGCCTTCGCCGACGCCACCTGGGACGAGAGCGCCGAGATCTCTTCCTTCCGGGCTCCGGCCTTCATCGCGGCGAGCTGCGCCTTCGCGTTGTCGAGCGCGCTCTGCGCGTTCTGAAGCTGGATGTCGAAGTCCCTCGGGTCGAGTCTGGCGATGAGGTCGCCCTTCATGACCTTCTGTCCCTTGAGCGTCGGGAGCTCCATGAGCGTTCCGGCGACGCGGAAGGAAAGGTCGACGCGTTGCGACGCGAGGACCTTTCCGGGGTAGGACCGCCGGAAGCTGTCCTCTCCCCGTGCGAGTGCGACGGTCTTGACCGGTCGGGGAATGGGCTCCCTCGGGGTCACGTCTGCCGCACGCCGTTCGCGGAGGACGACGTATCCTCCGACGGCGGCGAGAATGAGAACGAGAACTGCGATGATCTTTCGAGACACTGATACTCCCCCTTTTGCCCGATGTGGGCTGTACTATAGCAGATTCGTTCCGTCCGCAGGAGAACCGGGGAGTTTCCGCCCGGATCCGCTCCGTCGCGTCCACTCGACCCGGTGCGTGGGAACGATTTCGATGCCGGCTTCCGTGAGACGTTCCGTGATCGCGAACCTGAGCTCGCTCATCGTGTCGTGTAAGAGCGACCACGAGAGCAGAAGGTCGTGCTGCGAGAGGTAGAAGGAGAGCCGGAAGGTCAGCGAGTGTTCCGCGAAATCCGCGAACGTGACGCTCGGCGCGGGGGATCGAAGGACGCTCGGGTGTATGGCGGCGACTTCGAGAAGGAGACGTTCGACCTCCCTCACGGGAGCGCCGTACGCGATTCCGATGGTGAGCCGCAGCTTCACTGCCTTCGACGAGAATGTCCTGTTGACGATCCGGTTTTCCCAGAAGAAGCTGTTCGGCAGAAAGACGTCCACGCCGTTGAACGTGAGGACGTGCGTCGTTCGCGAATCGATCTCCTTGACAACGGCGACGTCGTTGTCGATTTCGATGATGTCGTGGATCCTGACCGGTTTCTCGATCATGAGGGCGAGGCCGCTGATGAGGTTGCGGAAGAACTCCTGCGCGCCGAGCCCCACGCCCACGACGATCGCGCCGCCGAGGAACGCGAAGGCTGTCAGCGGGATGCGGACCGCGTGAAGGGCGAAGACCGCGAGAATCGTCACGAAAACGTACTGTGCGAGGCGAAGCAGCAGGCTCGCGACGTGGATATCCTGTCGCTGTCTGCGGTAGAGGCGCTTTTTGACGAACCGGATGATCGCGTTTCCCGCCGGGATTCCGACGAGCAGGATCAGAAGCGCTTCGAGGAGCTTTCCGAGCGTGACGGGGACGTCTCCGGTCGCCCAGAGTTCGATGTCGCCGAGATCCGAGATGCGCCGTTCGACGGATGCCTTCAGCCGCTCGCCGATCCCGGCGATGTCCCGGAGCCTGCCGATCTCGTCGAGAAGGCGGCGCTGCAACCGCGAAAAGGAAAGGAGAACGGAGATGTACTCGAGCGTCTCCCCCTTGCCGCGTTCGAGAACCGGCAGGCGGGACGGATGCGACCCCTCCGGCGAGGCCGCGTACGCGGCGACGTTCGCGAGAAAACGCTGTCTGTCCGTCAGCCGGGCGCGCACGACATCGCCCCACCACTTCGCCTCGCCGGCCCATTCGTCGAGGACGGCCGTTTCCGGCGGAGTCGGGCGCAGGATCGCGTATCTGCGTTCCCACGTTTCCCGGACGGCGTTCAGCAGTCCGGCGGCCTGTCGTGCCTGGTCCTCGAGCTTTCGGATCGTCTCCCGGAGCCCGCTCTCTCCCTGGGTCGCCGCGAGAAGCGATGCGTACCATTCGGCGCTTTCGAGGAAGCGGGACGAACGTTCCCCGATCCGGTCGATCTGTCCCCGAAGATCCTCCTCGTCGCAGGCGAGCCCCTTCCGGATCGCGGCGACGCGCTCGCGGAGGCGTCCTCTCTCCTCGTCGAGGATCGCGCGGGCGAGTTCTGAAACGACGCTGCGGATCCTGTAGAACTCCGTCGACGTTTCGATCGCCTCCTCTTCGGTCCTGAGGAAACGGAGGGTCCATTCGGCCTTCTTCCGCGCGGAGGATCCTCCGGTGGCGTCGCCGAGCCGGTCGGTCGCCCGACGGATCTTTCTGCGCACCGTGTCGAGGGATTCGGCGTCTTCCTTCAATCCCTCGCGGATCTGATCCTGCTGGAATTCGTTTTCGCGGAGTTGCTCGTCGAGGTCGTCGAGACGTTCGAGATGCTCGTCGAGATAGGAGAGCGGGTACGGGGCCGGACGGGAGATCGGCGGCAGGGAGGCGAGGCGGGATTCCCCGCGCCTTCGGGAAAGCTCGCGGATGCGGCCGACGGCGCTGATCGAGCGGGAATACACGTTTCCGACCGTCGTGAGCATGTACTCGTAGCTCTTCACATCTTCGGGGGCGACGCCGTAATCCGTCGCGGGAGAGGACGCTTCCTCGCGGCGGTATGCGCCGATCCGTTCGTCGAGTGCGGCCGAGCGTTCCTTCAGAGACGTTTCGAATTCCGCGAGACGAGTTTCGGAAATGTCGCCCTGAAGGGGGGCGGGGGGAGCGGCGAGCGCGACGGGCGAAAGGAACGAGAGAACGACGAGCGCCCGAAGGAGGCGAAGGAAGGGCAGGCGAAAGAGTTGCCCCTGTCCCGCGATGCGGTCCGGGGTGTTCCTTCCGCCTGCCGGAACCATCTGCACGCCGCTCCGGGGACTAGATGCGACTGACCCCGGCGTCGCGCGCGGCCTGCGAGACTGCGGCGGCGACGGCCGGGACGACGCGGGGATCGAGAGCCGCCGGGATGATGTTTTCGGGCGCGAGCTCCGCCTCGGGGACGAGTCCCGCGAGTGCGTACGCCGCGGCGATCTTCATGGATTCCGTGATACGGCTCGCGCGGACGTCGAGCGCTCCCTTGAAGATGCCCGGAAAGCCGAGGCAGTTGTTGATCTGGTTCGGGAAGTCGCTGCGCCCCGTCGCGACCACGGCGGCTCCGGCGGCTTTCGCCTCGTCGGGGAAGATCTCGGGTGTCGGGTTGGCCATCGCGAACACGATCGCTCCTCTGTTCATGGTCTTCACCATGTCGGCCGTCAGGAGGCCGGGGCCGGAGACGCCGAGAAAGACATCCGCTCCGCGCATGACGTCGGAGAGGCTGCCGCGTTCGCGCCCCGGGTTCGTGTCGCGCGCGACGGCTTCCTTGGCTTCGTTCATGTGGTCCGTCCGTCCGGCGTAGATCGCGCCGGAGCGGTCGCAGAGGATTGCGTTCCGCGCGCCCGCGCTCATCGCGAATCGGATGATGGCCGTTCCCGCGGCGCCCGCGCCGCTCGCGACGATCTTGACGTCGGAGAGCTTCTTTCCGACGATTCTGAGAGCGTTCAGGAGTCCGGCGAGAACGATGACGGCCGTTCCGTGCTGGTCGTCGTGGAAAACCGGGATATCGCAGCGTTCCTGGAGCAGCCGTTCGACGTCGAAGCACCGCGGGGCGGAAATGTCCTCGAGGTTGATTCCGCCGAATGACGCGGTGATCAGGGCCGTCGTCCGGACGATCTCCTCCGTGTCGCGGGAGTCGATGCAGATCGGAAAGGCGTCGATTCCCGCGAAGCGCTTGAAGAGCGCGCACTTGCCCTCCATGACGGGGAGCGACGCGGCCGCGCCGATGTCCCCGAGCCCGAGAACGGCGCTTCCGTCCGTGACGACAGCTACCATGTGTCCCTTCGACGTCACCTCGTATGCGGCCTCCGGACGGCGTTCGATTTCCCTGCACGGCTCCGCCACGCCGGGCGTGTAGGCGACGGCCAGGTCGTGCATCGTCTCGATGGGCAGGAGACTCGATACGCTGAGCTTTCCCCTGCTTTTGCGGTGTGTCTCGAGCGATTCCGTGTAGATGGCGTTTCTGTCCATGTGTTCTCTTCCTCCTCGCGAATCTGAAGTGGATGGTGCGTTTCTTCCGTCGTTATTTCCTGTGCGGGGCGTACCGAACGTTGAGCCTCCCCTTGAGCGACGCGCGAATGTCGAGATGCGTCGCTCCGGCGGCGACGTCCTCGAGCGTCAGTTCGTCGAGCTTTCCGGTCAGCACGAAATGCTCGTCCGCGACGGCTTTTGAAAGGGCATCTCGGATCGATTCGCGGGCTTTTTCGAGCGGTTCGGCGACGGACCACACGAGCCTCGACTGAAGCGACCGCACGAACGCAGGCTTCGCGAGCCACGAAGCCTTCGCCGCGAGCCCGGAAAGCGTCGACGGGTCGAAGTCGAATTCGTCGATGCGGACGGTTTCGGTTTTCGGGTCGAGAACCGGAACCCCCGTCAGGTAGATCATCCCCTCGGTGCGCGAAAAGAAACCGCGGCCCTGCGCTTTGACATCCGCGGCGACGACGATCCTGTTCCCGTTCCCGTATACTTTCAGATCCCGGATCGTCACCCGGGTTCCCTCTGTGTAGAATTCCTTTCCCTTCCAGACCGGCGCGAGCGCTTCGGAGATCGCGACGTAGGTCATCGAGAGCGGCAACTGGACGTCGACGCCACGGGAGCGCGGCAGGCCCTTCGCGAATTTCGGGAGCAGGGTCTCGACGCGTTCGGGAGGAGGAGAGCCCGCGATGACTCGAAGTCCGGCGATCAGTCCCAGCGTGACGGTCAGGGACGTTTCGTCCATCCCGACGAGAGGTTTGTAGATGTTGCGCGGTTCGACCTCGAGCCAGACGTCGGGATTGGCCCGGACGCGGACGGGGGAATGCAGGGCGCGCCACTGTTCTGCGGCGAGCGCCCGAAGACGGAGGCTTTCGTTCAGCGACTTCTCGATCTCTCCGGCCTCTTCCCTGAAGCGGGAGTACATGAGGTTCTCGAGGACGCCCGCGATGCCGATCGACTGGTTCAGGATGTCGAGCGCGGGTTTTTTCTTCCACTCGATCGAGATCTCGGGGCTCGTGCGAAGTTCCCAGTCGTCGCCGAACGACGGAAGCAGCGAGATCGAGAGCGCGAACGCCCCGGAAGGGGTCTGGTTCGTGCTCGGCTTCAGGCCCAGAAATTCTCCTTCCCACCGGATGCGCGACGTGAACGAGAGCGGAACCGAGAAGACCAAGCGGTTTCCGGCGGCGCGGATCGTCGTTGCGCCGGCGCGGCGGACGTGGAGATCCCCGACGGCTTTCCCCGTCGGGACGTCGATGGGACGGGCCGTCGTATCGTAGATGGCTTCCGGGAGGCGTTCGTCGGCGAGCCTCCGGAGGTCGTCGAACGATGCCGACACGGGAACTTCGACGTAGGAGTCGGCGGCCGGGACGACGTGTTCCTGGGTTGCGACGGGAGCCGGGGGTGGTACGGTCAGTCGGCTCTGTCCGGACAGAAGTCCTCCTCCCGCTGCGAGGCATCCGCCGAGAAGAATTCCCGCCGTGGCGACGATCAAGCGCATGTGTCTCATGTATCAGGACTCCTTCGGCGCGCAAAAAATCGGCACACGCCGGCAGGGGCGCGTGTCTTGGCGCTATTATGCCATACTTCCCGGTCTTTCGGTCCGCCGGAACGTCGCTCTTTTCCGAAAATGGCCGCCGAATGGAGGAAAGCGTCCCGACGGATGATTGACAGGAGCCTTCCGGGGCGTATACTGGACGTCGCATATAAACAAACGTTTGTTTGAAATTTCGGAGGCGACGGGAATGGACGGTCACTCGAAGGCGATTCGAAACGGAGATTCCGATATTTTCGGCGGCCCGGACCGCGAGGAACCGAGGGAGCGGATCCTTGCGGCTGCGGCCCGGCTCTTTGCGCGGCACGGCTGCGGAAGGGTCTCGGTCAGGGAGATTACGCGCGAGGCCGGCGTGAACATGGCGATGGTCTCGTATTACTTCGGGGGCAAGGACGGATTGTACCGAGAGATTCTCGACCGGATCTTCGGAGTTCTCGCGAAAACCGTGGAACGGGGACGCGGACTTTCTCCGCTCGAACGGGTAGATCGGAAGAGCACACGTCTGAACTCCAGTCACGTGGCCTTA
>CALFXN010000646.1 GCA_937957815.1 uncultured Synergistales bacterium | reverse complement strand
ACGGTTCAGGGCTTCGACCCGGGAAAGGTTATCTTGTCACGGAGTTCGGCAAGGGATCAAATATCCCCGTTTCTTCCCGGGTTCGCCTATATTCGGCTTTTCGAAAAGACGGGATTGCCCATGCGTGTGCAATACAAGGACACGACGGGTGACGCTTTGGTGAATGCCTGCGGCTGGATCGCTCCCTTTATTGGCTTCTGGAGCCCGGCCTTGCTCATCCGTGCGGGAAAACTCGAGAAGCTGAAGGAAACCTTCCTGAGCAGAGCGCAGATCGCCGTCATGGACCAGGACCTTGCGACATCGGTTTTCGACTGGTGCCTGAACGCTCTCAGAAACGAAACACCACGCACATCGGAGTCCATCGCAATCGATTCCATGCAGGAAAGACTGCTCGATCTGTTGCCGGAAGTCGTCTCGCGTCTTGCATTCAGAGTCGGGATTGACAGGTTGAAGGAAATGTTCCCTCTCGTAATCTCGTTGTACAAGCTTCGGCTCGTTCGGCAACACGGTATTGTCATTTCTTTGTTCGAGAGACTATTTCAGGCGGCGAACGGAGAGCTGCTGCTTGAGTGGCTCCCCGAAGTCATCGGCTTGCCGCTATACACGGATGAAGATTCCTGCAAAGAACCGATAGAAGTTTTTCCGGTCGAGAGATACGTGGAAATAGAAAGCGCCGCAAAACAGCATCCCGTTCTTGCCGAAAAAACCCACAGTGCGACGGAGAGACTTATCAAAAAAAGCAGCGTCGAAATCGGCGGAGCGCGAAAAGAGGCGATTCTTCGCCTCATTCGCGTCTACGCTATCGGGGGCATGACAGCAGACCAACAACTCCGTTTCGGCGAGCTTCTATGGAGCGAGAGGGCGGAGGATGGACTTCCCGATCTTCCGCTCTATAGAGGCGATTTTCTTCGTCTTCCCGTTCATTCCCAAGATATCGACGTATATCAGGCGGTCAAAAACAGTCTTCTTCCATTCGATTTCGAACTCTTCGCGCCCAAAGGATCTTTAGAGGAAAACATCAAGCGGTCTGAAAAGCAAGCATCTTTTTTCCATGAAGTACTTTATGCAACAAAACCGATGCTCCTCTCCAGAAATTGGGGAAACATCGGAATCGAGTGGAGCGCCGAAGAAGGGAAGCGATTATATTCAAAAATTTTTGAATGGTGGGACGCAAAAAAGCATTATTTTTTAACGCAAAAAAATATCAACCCTCATTATGCGTCTGCAGAATTCAAAGCATTGCATACGTTTGGCGTCTTTTTCGCTCACGCAGTCCTCCCTACTATGGACTGGGCGACCGAAAACGATTGGCAGGAACTCTCGGACTTATTCCAAAACATC
>CALFXN010000645.1 GCA_937957815.1 uncultured Synergistales bacterium | reverse complement strand
GTGATCTGCACCGACAAAACGGGAACGCTCACGATGAACCGAATGGCGGTCCGGATGGCCGATACGCCCGACGAAGCGGCCCTGCCCCTGCTCCGGCGTGTCGCGGCGCTCTGCAACGATGCGGAACTCACGGAAGACGGCGATGTCGGCGATCCAATGGAGGTCGCGCTGCTTCGTTTCGTCGGCGACGCCGCCGGGGATATCCGGGCCGCGCGGCCGAGGCGTGCGGTCGAACCGTTCGATTCGTCGACGATGCGGATGATCACGTGGCACGACGATTGCGTCTGCCTCAAGGGAGCCCCCGAGGTCGTCATCGCCCAGGCGGCGTATATCCGCCTGAACGGGGAGGATGTCCCGATGACAGGCGGGACCCGCGACGAGTGGCGTGCGCGGGTCGGAGCGGCCGCGGAACGTGGAATGCGCACGATCGCGTTCGCGATCGGACCGACTCGCGAGTCCCTGGCGTTCGTCGGGTTCGCGGGGATCGACGATCCGCCGCGCCCGGAGGCGGCGCCGGCGGTTGCGCGGTGCCACGAGGCGGGGATCCGCGTCGTCATGGTGACGGGAGACCACGTCGTGACGGCCGGATCCGTCGCGCGCGAAACCGGGATCGTCCGCGGTCCCGGCGACGTCATCCTCGAAGGACGCGAGTTCGATGGAATTCAGTCCGGACTGGCCGGAGCCGTTTCCGTCCTGGCGCGCGTCTCCCCGGAACACAAGCTGCGTCTCGTTCAGATCCTTCAGGCCTCCGGAGAAGTCGTCGCGATGACGGGAGATGGGGTGAACGACGCGGTTGCGCTCAAGCAGGCCGATGTCGGAGTCGCGATGGGCATCCAGGGGACGGAGGTCAGCAAGGAGGCATCGGACATCATCCTCGAAGACGACCGGTTCTCCACGATCGTCGAGGCCGTCCGCGAGGGGCGCCGGATTTTCGAGAACATCCGGAAGTCGGTATTCTTCCTTCTGTGCTGTAACCTGAGCGAGGTTCTCACGGTGCTGGCCAGCATCCTGCTGCGTTTCCCGGGCATTCTGCTTCCGCTCCAGATCCTCTGGGTGAATCTCGTGACGGGTGTTCTGCCCGCGCTCGCGCTGGCGCTCGACCCTGCCGAGAGCGACCTGATGCGCCGCGCTCCCGGGAGCCGCGGCGAGGATATCCTGACGGTTTCGCACAGGAGAGAGGTTTTTCTTCAGGGGGGGGCAATGACCTTGGGCGTGCTTGCGGCTTACTGGTGGAGTCTGCGGAGCGGAAACGGAGATACGGCGCGCGCGACGGAGATATGCTTCCATACGCTCGTGTTCGCGCAGCTTTTCTTCGTGATGAACGTCCGAAGCGCCGGCATCCTCCGCGATCCGGGACAGCTCTGGTCAAACCCGTGGCTTCTCGGCGGCGTCGCGGTGTCGCTTGCGTTGCAGGTCGGAGTGACGTACGTCCCGCTGCTCGGGAACGTGCTCGACATCGTACCGCTCGAGGGGCGCGAATGGGGGATAATCGCGCTCTCGGCGCTTTTCCCGACGTTTCTGACACAGGGAGTCCGCTTCGCGAGGGGGAAATGACGATGTCATGCCGGGAACGAAGACGCTCATGGACTACCGGGCGCATTTGACAACCGGCGCGTTCGCGAGGTATAATCGCCGCTAATTTTACGGGAAGGGTGGGGAGTGCGCGATGAAGCGATGTGTGGACGCAAACGGTTTCTGCATGATGATGACGTGCGACGACCCTCCCGGGGCGGTCGCTGTCTGAACGTGGACGAAGCGCGCGTATCCGGTCGGGGGTCTTCGCAGAGACGAAGGCCCCCGATTTTTTTATCTGTGTTTCGGGGAGGGGTATGAATGAAGGTTCGTGTGTTGTTGTTGGGATGCGGCAATGTCGGAAGAGGGCTCTGCTCGCTGCTTGCGGAAAAGCGGGAGGCGATCGCGGCGAAGTATGAACTCGAGGTGTTGCTTGCGGGTGTGGCGACGCGGACGCGGGGCTGCGCGTACGCCCCAGGCGGGATCGATCCGCGCGATGTCCTCTCGGGCGCGGCCTTCGGGGCGGCGCGCGCGGCCGGAGAAACGGCGATGGACCTCGTGGAGCGTGGCGAATACGACGTCCTGGCGGAATGCACCGTCACGAACCCGGAGACCGGGGAGCCTGGGCTGTCGTACATCCGGGCGGCGCTCGGGAGGGGAAAATCCGTCGCCACGTCGAACAAGGGGCCGATCGCCCTGCGTTTCCACGAACTGCTCTCCCTCGCGAAGGAAAATGGGGCGAGGCTCATGTACGAGGGAACCGTCATGGCGGGAACGCCGCTCTTTTCGGCGGCCGGGCCCGGGTTCCTCGGCGCCGATGTCCTCTCGTTCGAGGGAGTTCTCAACGGCACTTGCAACTACATGA
>CALFXN010000644.1 GCA_937957815.1 uncultured Synergistales bacterium | reverse complement strand
CGGATACTACCGGAACCAGGCGAACCGAAGCGATCCTGATGACGGAGCTCCAGATCCGAAAGCGCGGCATTACGGACGAACGCATCCTCGACGCATTCCGCTCGGTCCCCCGACACCGTTTCGTTCCCGAAGAATCCGACGCGCTCGCCTACGCCGACGGACCGCTTCCGATCGGATGTCGCCAGACGATCTCGCAGCCGTACATGGTCGCCTCGATGACCGCCATCCTCGCCCCCCGGCCCGGAGAGACGATCCTCGAAATAGGCACGGGCTCGGGGTACCAGGCGGCGATTCTCGCGCATCTCGGCGCCCGGGTCGTCACCGTCGAACGGATCGCGTGTCTCCACGCACGGGCGTCCGCACTGCTCCGCGAGCTCGGGTACGACGTCGCGTGCGTGTTCGGCGACGGACGGGCCGGGCGAGCCGATCATTCGCCCTACGACGGCGTCATCGTCACCGCCGCGGCCGGGCTCGTCGAACCCGCGTGGATCGCCCAGCTTCGCGACGGCGGAAGGCTCGTCCTGCCGCTCGACGTCGGAAGCGGCCTGCAGCAGGTCGTACGGATCACGCGCCGAGGCGACAGGATCGACGAGGAGCGTCTCGAGTTCTGCCGGTTCGTTCCGATCCTTCCGGGAGTCCGGAGCGATCCGGACGAATCGGCCTTTCCGTAAGGCGACCGTTTTCGACCGAAAACCCGTTGAAAAGTCCACCGTGCTGTTGGTACAATAGCCTCGTCAAAGTGAAATATGTTCCAGAGAAATTTTTCAAGGAGGATACATGTATTCAAACGCGCTTCTCGTCAAGGTCTCCGAACTGTACTACACGCGCCGGTGCTCCCAGAAGGAGATCGCACGGCATCTCGGCGTCTCGGCGGCCACGGTGTCGCGGATCCTGCAGGAAGCCGTCGAGCAGGGCGTCGTCAGCGTCAGGATCGTGGACACGGCCCACCGTTCCCTCGAACTCGGGGATCGCCTCGCGAGGCGGTTCGGTCTCGAGCGCACCGAAATCATCGACTCGGGGCACGACCGCGACGCCTGGAAGCTCAAGAAACTCCTCGGGATGGCGGCCAAGCGCCTCATCCCCGAGTTCTGCCCCGAGGGGGGAACGATCGGCATCGGCAGCGGCGGCACGATCTTCGAGATGATCGAGTCGCTCGCCCCCGGCGACGGTGTCCGGGGGATGCGCGTGATTCCGCTCATGGGCGGATTCGCGACCCCGAACCCCGAGCGCGAGACGAACCGCCTCGTCAGTACGATGGGGACGACGCTCAATTGCACGTTTTCCTATCTCCTCGCGCCCGCGGTCGTGAGTTCCTCGTCCGTCCGCGACGTCTTCCTCGCCGAATCGCAGATCGCCCGGGCCACGGAGTTCTGGAATTCCGTGGACACCGCGATCTTTTCGATCGGTCCCGGCCTCGAGACGAGCCTGTACGTCTTCCTCTCCCCGGAGTTCCTCGACCTCGAGGAGGCCAGGGCGCTCGGCGCCGTCGGCGACGTCCTCGGCCACTTCATCGACGGCGAAGGGCGCGAGATCGACTTCGCGTTCAACCGGCGACTCATTTCGATCCCCTTCGACCGGCTGCTCCGGATTCCGCACAGGATCGGCATCGGAGGCGGCCCGTCGAAGCTCAGGAGCGTCCACGCGGCGCTCAGGGCAGGCATCGTGACCGCGCTCGTAAGCGACGCGACGACATGCGAATACATCCTTTCGAAAGAAAACACTCTCATGGAGGCGAAAAACGCATGACGGAATTCGAACGCATCTTCGGCACGCGCAAGCCCATTTTGGGAATGGTCCACTTCCCGCCGCTCCCAGGTTCCCCGCTCTACGACCCTACGACCGGGATGAAGGCGCTGCGCGACATAGCGCTGCGCGACACGGAAGTCCTCATGAAGGCGGGCTTCGACGGCGTCGTCTTCAGCAACGAGGGCGACCGTCCGTATCTTTCGACCGTCGCGCCGGTCACGGTGGCGGCGATGGCCCGGCTGATCGCCGAGGCGTCGAAGCTCCTCGACACACCCTTCGGCCTGTCGGTTCTCGCGGACCCCGAAGCGGCGATCTCCGTCGGAACGGCCGTCGAGGCGGACTTCGTGCGCATCTTCCTCTCCTGGGTCTTCGTCGGGGACTGGGGCATCGTCGATCCGTGCGCCGGGAAGCTCCTGCGCCTGAAGTCGTCGGTCCACGGGAACATGAAGATCGTCGCGAACATCTCCGGCCACACGGAACCCCTTGGCGGGCGGAAACTCGAGGACATCGCGCGCGGCGCGGTCAAGTTCGGCCTCGCGGACGCGGTCTGTCTCGCCGGGACCACCGCGGGCAGCGAAATCGCCGAGGACGACCTGAAGAGCGCGCGCACCGGGGCGGAAGGCGTCGCCGTCGTCGCCGGCACCGGAGTCCGGACGTCCAACGTCGAGCGCATGCTCGCCCTGGCCGCCGGCGTGATCATGGGGACGAGCATCAAGGTCGACGGCAATACGTTCAATCCCGTGGATCCGGCCCGCGCCAGGGAGTTCATTGCGCGCGCCAGGGACGTCCGAGCCCAGTACAAATGAGCGTCCTCGAGATCCGCGG
>CALFXN010000643.1 GCA_937957815.1 uncultured Synergistales bacterium | reverse complement strand
GCAGGCGGCCGCCGCGACGAAATTGATCGCGCCGTAGAGCGCACATATCGTGAGGAATGCCCAATGCTCCGTAAACGCCGGAAGAAGCCGGAGCGCGAGATACGGTCCGGCCTTGACCATCGTCGCGGAGTGCAGCAGCGCCGAAACCGGCGTCGGCGCGACCATCGCCCCGAGAAGCCAGCGGTGGAACGGAAACTGCGCGGCCTTCGCGAACGCGGCGACGCAGAGCAGCGGAACGGGCGAAAAGAGTCCGCGCGCCGCGAGCTGCGACAGCGACGCCACTCCGCCATGCTCCGCGAGCAGCGCGCCGAGCGCGAGCGCGCATCCGCCGAAGACGTTGATCATCAGCGCGAGTGTCGCATTGCGGACGCTCTTCTCCGTCCCCTCGTAGCGGATCAGGAAGTACGAACAGAGCGTCGTCGCCTCCCAGAAGACGCCGAGCCACGCGAAGGAGTCGGACAGAAAGAGGCCGTTCATGCATCCGAGGAAAAAGAGCAGCAGGAAGAGAAAAAACCTTCCTCCGGCGGCGGTCTCCGCCTGATGCCGTTCGTGGGTCTCCATGTAGCCGATCGCGTAGAGGACGATGAGTGCGCCGAGAACGGAGACGATCCCCGTCAGGATCTTCGCCAGAGGATCGAGGACGAAGTCGGCCGGAGCCCCGGAGGGACCGGTGAAGATCGTGACCGCGAGGATGATCGCGTGAATCGTCGCCCCCGCGTACAGCAGCGAACTCCGCTCCCTGCGCGCAAGCAGGACGACGACCGTCACGAGCAGGGTCTCGAGAATGAGCGCGAGAGGCACGGACGCGCCTCCGAGCGACAGCGACGCGGACGGCCCGAAGACGGAGGCGACCCCCGCCAGGATCGTCACGCACGCGCCCGATACGATCCACAGCTTCCTGCCGCGCGCGGTATGCGCCGCGAGAGACATGCAGGCGGCCGCAACGGGCAGAAGGATCAGAAGCGCCGGGATCATGGGAACACCTTCTTTCGTAAAATGTGGTTCTTTCGGTAAAGCGGGATTATACATCCAGCACGGGGGCGGAACAACGTGCGAAATGCACGCCCACGAGTTTTTAGGAGAATTCATATGATAAAAATACGTGAACGCGATGTTTATCCTTCGGTTCGAAACATCGTTCCGCATTATCACGAACAATGGATGCTCTGGCCACTTCGTGGCGTTTCGGATCGCAGCCGCAAACGAGCCGGACTTTTCCTGTATCATATCTTCCGAGACAACGACGCATCCGGAGGAAGAGACATGAGACTCGTTCTGTACAATATCCGTTATGCCACCGGGGCCGGCCCCCTGCACCACATGCCCGTTCCGTTCGCGGGAAGCCTTCTCCCGAGCGAGCGGCGCTTCCGGCGCATCGGAACCTTCCTCGGGACGCTGCGCCCGGATATCGTCATCCTCGTCGAAGCCGACCGCGGGTCGTACCGGTGCGGCGGCCAGAGCCAGGCCGAATCGCTCGCCGTCGCGCTCGACGGCGACTGGCAGGCCGTCTTCGCCCCGAAGTATTCGCCCCGCTCGATGCTCATGCGGACGCCCGTCCTCCGCTGTCAGGGCAACGCACTCGTGAGCCGCCTGCCCGTCCGCTCCGTTCGCACGCACGACCTCAGGCGCGGCATGAAGCGCCAGGCGCTCGAAGTCGCGCTCGACGGAGTTACGCTTCTCATCGTCCACCTTCCGCTCGGGAGAGAGGCGCGCGGCGTCCAGTTCCGTGAACTCGCCGACGTGGTCGCTGAAATCCGGGGACCTCTCGTCCTGGCCGGGGACCTGAACACACGGAACGACAAGACCGACCTCAGGGAATTCCTGAGCGCCACCGGGCTTCGGAGCGCCAACCGGCTCGACCTGCCGACCTACCCCGCCGACTGGCCGCGACGTCAGCTCGACTACGTGCTCCACTCGCCGGATCTGCATTCGCTCGCGTTCCACCGACCGTACGTCCCCTACTCGGATCACCTGCCCCTGACGTGGGACTTCGCGCTGCCGGTGGATACCGCACGACAGGGAGGGAACGGAACGACATGAGCGACATGGGTATCATCCAGTTTTTCCAGGGACATGCGTTCGGCATTCTGACCTTCACGATCCACGAGGCCGCGTCGTGGATCATCCGCATCGCGGCGCTCTGCGTGGTCCCGCTGCGTCACGAGCCCTCGACCGCGACCGTCTGGCTCCTCGTGATCTTCTTCTGGCCCATCCCCGGCGCGATCATCTACCTTCTGATGGGATCCCGGATGCTCCCGTCGAAGAAGCTCGAACGGCGCAGGACGATGCTCGCCCACCTCAAGGGGATCCGCGACCGCATCGCAAGGGAAGGCCCCGGGATCGTCCACCCGAAGGTCTCCGACGCGCTCGATCCGATCGTCCGGCTGGCGGAAGGGCTCGGACACATGACGATCGTCGGCGGCAACGAATGCGTCCCGTTCACGGACGCGCACGTCATGCTCGACATGCTCGCGGCGGACATCGAGGAGGCCGTTTCGGAGGTCAACCTGCTCTACTACATCTTCGTGAAGGATGAGAAGACCTGGGGGGTCGTCGACGCGCTCAAGCGCGCCGCATCCCGCGGGGTGATCTGCCGCCTGCTCGTCGACAGCGTGGGGTCGTCCGCGTTCCTCAAGCGGCACGCGCAGGAGTTCCGGGACGCGGGAATCCGCCTCGAAGAGGCGCTGCCCGTCCAGCTCTTCCGGCGGAAGGCCGCCCGGTTCGACCTGCGCAACCACCGGAAGCTCGCCGTCATCGACCGCTCGATCGCCTACACGGGCTCGCACAACATCACGGACCCGCGGTACGGCCACAGGAACCTCGTCTGGCACGACATCTCGCTGCGCCTCAGGGGGCCGGTCGTGCGGCAGCTCGAAAGCGTCTTCCTCGAGGACTGGTACTCCGAGACGGGGGAGATGATGGACGCGGAACACCTCTTCAACGAGCCGCTCCAGCCCGGGGGGAGCGTCATGCAGACCGTTCCGTCGGGGCCGTCCTACGCGACCGAGAACTACCAGCGGCTCATCGTCG
>CALFXN010000642.1 GCA_937957815.1 uncultured Synergistales bacterium | reverse complement strand
GGTAGTGGTCCGAGGCGTGGGCGTACGCGACCCTTCCACCCGAAGCGGTCAGGTCGACGAGCGCTGTGTCCCCCGGACGGAAGACCTTGTCGAGTTCGAGTTTCCCCATGAAGCGGTTCTCGGCCCGGACGACCGTTCCCTTGAACGTTCCTTCCGAGATGCGGACTTCGAGCACCTGAACGCCGTCGCGGATGAAGCCGTACTGTCTGACGAGCGAATCGTCGACCGAAAGAACCTCGCCGCGGACGTGTTCCATTCCGTCCGGAAGCCGGTCCTCGAACCCCGTGGGCAGGAACCAGAGCGCGACGACGAGCGCGGCGACGATGGCGGAAAACGCGACATCCCTGCGGCGAAAGCCTGAAAAAAACGACGAGACGTATTGCCGGAACATATTCTTTTCCTCCAGTTCCGACCTTCGCTCTGTGTCGCAAGCGGGGCGCCACTCGCACGAACGCTCCGGAGATCGGCCCGAAAAGGCCGACGGAAGTGAAAACGCGCGTCCGGAGCGCGAACGCGGCGACGCTTCCCGAAACGGCGGGAAGCGTCGCACAAAAGGCACGATGCGGATGATTCCTACAGGCCCATGGCCGCCTTCATCTTCGCGTGGACGTCCGTGTTGTCGTAGTAGCCGTTGAACGTCTCCTGCCCGACGCCGATCGCGGACACCGGCACGGGGACGCCCGTATGAGCGTAGGTTGTCCAGCCGATTCCGGCCTTGCGGTTGAGGATGTGGGTCAGGCAGATCGTGAGCGGCTCGTACTCGCCGTAGAGCAGGTAGGTTTCCTCGTCGCTCGAACGCTCCTTCGCGCCCTTCATGGTCTGGGCGAACGCGGCCCGGATGTCCTTCATCTCGCGCGGTTTGACCGCGAGTTCGAGTTCCTGCGCGGCCGCCCTGTCGCCGCCCTTCGCCTTCGACTCGAGATCGACGATCTTCTCGTCGGGCAGAAAGCGGAAGCCGAAGAACTCCGTGACCGTCGCCGCGATGTCGTCGAATTTCGCCGTTTCGGGCGAATGCGTCTTCTTGTACCCGTCGAGGAAGGCGTCGAACGCGATGTACGAGCCCTTCTGGAAGCGCAGCTTCGAGAAGAACGTGTCGTACTGCGTGCCGGCAAAACCGATCGACATGCCGCCCGTCTCGTGGTCGCCAAGGACGACGACAAGGGTTTCGTCCGGGTGCTTTTTGCAGAAGTCGAGCGCGACGCGGACCGCGTCGTCGAACGCGACCGTGTCCCGTATCGAGGCGACCGCGTCGTTCGCGTGGCACGCCCAGTCGATCTTTCCGCCTTCGACCATCATGAAGAAGCCGTTCGGGTTGTCGAGCAGCTCGATCCCCTTCGTCGTGAATTCCGCGAGCGTGATCTCTCCGTCTTTGCGGTCGACCTCGTACGAGAGCGCCTTGTCGCGGTCGAGCACGGGATTGATCGCGAGAATCTTCCCGGAGGACGCGTTCAGCTTCAGGAAGTCGTCGCGCGTGCGCGTGATGACGTACCCTGCCTTTTCGATAGCCTCGAACGCGTCCGGCTGGTCGCCCTTGTCGCCTTTGGGTTTCTTGAGTCCGCCGCCCGCGAAGTAGTCGAAGCCGCTCGACGCGAGCTGGAGCGCGATTTCGTAGTAGACGCTCCGCCCCGCCGCGTGCGAATAGAACGCCGCGGGCGTCGCGTGGTCGATCGACACGGACGAGACGATCCCGATTTTCCGGCCCGACGCCTTCGCGAGCTGCGTGATGATCGGAAGCTTTCGCTCGCCCTTCGGGTCCATCGCGATGACGCCGGATTTCGTCTTCTCGCCGCACGCGAACGCGGTCGCCGCCGCCGCGGAATCCGTGATCAGCGAGTTCGTCGAATAGGTGGTGCACATCCCTTGCGCGGGGAGTTCGTTCATCGCGAGTCGGACGATGCCGGGCTTCGTCGCGTCCCTTCCGGCCGCGAGGAAGATTTCGGCGGCGTTGCGCTGCGGGAGCGCCATGCCGTCCCCGATCATGAGGAAGACGTACTTCGCCTTCGTCGCCGCGAACGACGCGGACGAAAGCGCCAGAAGAACCAGAACCGCAAACGACAGCGCGATTCCGCGCCGTCGCGCCGACGCACGAACAGACATTCCGGACATGAGATCACCTCGCCATGAGATTCCGGAGCAACCCTCCGGGGGGTTCCGCCGAAGACTTTACACGGCGAAGGTCTCGGAAGCGTTTCGGGAATGTGCGAGGTTCGTAAAAAGCGTGTCAGTGCGGGACGGCGGGCGTCGGCGGGCTATCGGCATTCCGGCGGTCGGTCCGCCCGGGAATCCTCGGACGAAAGGCAGCGGTCGGAGGGCGACGCGTCCGGCGGCGTTTCGTCGTCCCCGCCCGGCGCAGAGAAGCGCGCGGCTCCGCGCCGTCCCTTCGCGAAGTCCTTGAGATCCTGCAACGTCTGCGGATCGATCGTGCGGCCGATATACGGCGCCCAGGCCGTGTTGTTCTGGAGCAGCGGCTCGGACGCGATCTCCGGCGATCGGGCGCAGGCGTCGGCGAACATCCGCGTTCCCGGCAGCGGCGAGAACTCCGCGAGCTTCGGGACGGCCCCCTGCGAGCGGACGAACGCGATCGCGTCCGCGACCGATTCGGGCGTCTGTCCCGGAAGTCCGACGAGAAGGTAGGTCTCGAGGCGCTCGGGCTCGTATCCCGCGTCGAGGAGGTTCGCGACGGCTCGGGCGTACTGGTCGCGCGAGACCTTGTCCGACCCCGCGCGTCCGATCGCAGGGTCGACGCTTTCGAGACTCAGCCGCAGCGTCACGAAGTGCGCCCGTTTGA
>CALFXN010000641.1 GCA_937957815.1 uncultured Synergistales bacterium | reverse complement strand
CTTCGAGTTTCGCGGTGCGCTCCAGGACGCGGCGTTCGAGTTCCATCTCCCGTCGCATCGTCTCCTCCTTGCGTTCGGTGATGTCACGGACCGTTTCGAGCAGGCACGATCTCTTCTGGAGCGTGATCGCCGCGGAATGGATCTCGACGGAGAATTCGCTCCCGTCCCTGCGCCGGTGACGCCACTCGAACGGCGTTCCGGAGAGGGACGCGACGACGAGTCGTTTCCGGATCTCCCTGTTGCGGTCGTCGGGGGAGAGCGTTTCGATCCCGAGGGAGCGGAATTCCTCGGGCGAATATCCGTAGGAGTTGCATGCGGACCGGTTCGCGTCGAGGATCTCCCCCGTGGGCGTCACGACGAACAGCGCGTCCGGATTCGCGTCGAAGAGCTGGCGGTAGCGGTGTCGAGAGTCGTCGAGCTCGATGTTCTGCGCCTTGACGAGCTCTCTAAGCGTCTCTCCCCGGTAGACCGACAGAAACGCGAGGAACGAGAGGAGAAGCGCAAGCATCGTCCCCATGATCCTGAAAAGACGCATCGAGCCCGAGACGGAACGTTCCCAGCCTTCGGCCGGTATCGCGGCGAGCCGCCAGTGTCCCGAGGCGAGAGGAATGTCGCAGGATGCGGGAAGGGAATCGAAGACCTCCGTTCGTCCGTGGAAGACGAATCCGCGATCGTTCCGTATGGCGGTCTCGATGCCGTCGGGAGAGGGTTCGAGACCCGCCTCGCGAAGCAGGGACGGGATGTCCGTGACGATGACGGTGATTCCCCAGAGCGTATCGCCCGTGAAGACGGCGCGTCGCGTGACGAGCCCGAGTCCACCCTGACGCAGTTCGTACGGACCACTCACCGTCGAACTTTTCGTTTCGATCGCGCGCCGGACGTCCTCGCGGACGGCGGGGCGTTCATCGTTGACGAGGTCATCGAGCGTCCGTTTCAGCGACGCCTCGTTCCCGGCCTCGGGATAGACGAAAACCCTTCCCGAACGCGGAAAGATCTGAAGTGCGCGAAGACCCTTCCTGCGAGGGTAGAAGTTCTCGGCGTACCGGAGGAAGTGATCCCGGAGATTTTCGATGTCTCCTCCCGCATGCGAGCGTATGAGCGAGTCGAGCCCGTCGATGGCGGCGAATTGGCGGTCGAGGAGGACGCCGAGGGCGATTCCGTACGGCGTGAGTTCCGCTGAGACGCGGGTTCGTTCTTCCGCGAGCAGGCGTTCGCGATACGTTTCCCCGGCGATATGAAGCGCGACGAGCGAGAGCGCAAGAACAATTCCCGATCCGATCGCGGCGTTCCCGAATCGACTGAAGCGGAACAGTCCGATGCGACACTGCGGTTCGCGCGCCATCCCGTCACTCACCTCGTTTCCCGGGCGGAGCATCGTTCGGAAATGCGCCTGTGGACCACGGTAATATGTTTTCTACGTTCGAGTATGGTATAACAATACAGTAAAATCCCATTTGCGTGTAGAGTCTTTCGCGTTTTTTCGCGTGTCACCGCAGCCGGATCCTCCGAAAAAGGGGATGAAACCGACGACCGAAGATCTGAAACTCGCGAACCTGCAGAAACTCGTGAAAGACGTCGAACGCCTTCTCTCAGGAGTGACGATTCAGGAACCTCCGGATCCCGTGCCGCGCGACGGCAGCTACAAGATCCGCGTCGACCGGGACCGGATGACGGCATGGCTGGAGCTCTACCCTCCAGTCTCGGGAGGAGCCTCCGTCGATCTGGCCGAAGTTCTTCTCGCGCTCGAGCAGGAACGTCTCGAAGTCGATCGCTCTCTTGCGACGTCGCTCGTCGAACGCTGCAACAGCGGCGAAACGATCGTCGACGAAAAGGCGGTCGTCCTGCGCGGAACGCCGCCGACGTCACCGACGCCCTCCTCGATCGACTTCCTGTGTCGAATGGAGCGGACGCGTTCCTATGATACGAATACGGAACAGGCGATCGACTGGAAGAATATGTGGAGCAACCCCGTCGTCGCGAAAGGCGATTCCATCGCGATCGTCACGTTGCCGGTTCCGGGGAGCGACGGCACGGATGTCTTCGGCGCCCCGGTTCCGGCTGCGCCCGCGAAGGATCTCGGGATCGCCTGCGGTCCGAACGTCGAGGCCGTCCCCGAAGGAGACGCGCTGCGCGTCCTTTCGCGAATCGACGGACAGCCTTCGTTCGACGGAAGAATTCTGGACGTCGTCTCCGTCCTGAATATAAAGGGAGACGTCGGGATGCACACGGGAGATATCGACTTTCCCGGCGCGGTCGTCGTCAGCGGAAGTCTCCAGCAAGGCTTCCGGATCAAGGCGACGGGAAACGTCGAGATCGCGAGGAGCGTCCTCAACGCAAAGGTCTTCTGCGGAGGCGTCTGCCTCGTCAGGGGCGGCGTGATCGGCGACCAGTCGGTAATCCGGGCGGACAAGGGGGCCACGGTCGGTTTCGTGGAGTACGGAACGGTGATCGCGGCAGGGAATATCAACGTCCAGGGGTATTCGCTCTTCGCGACGCTCAAGTCGCGGGATACAGTCTTCGTGCTCGGGAAGAACCAGCGCGGTGTCGTCGGAGGGCAGGTCATGGCGAGGAACCTCATCGAGCTGTTCGGCGCGGGATCGGTCCTCGAGCCGGTGACGCAGCTCCAGGCCGGTTCCGATCCGTTCGTTCAGGAGTGGCTCAGGGATATCGTTGCCAGGAAGAAAGAGTCGGAAGAACTGAAAGGGCGCGTGGAACTCGCCCTCGCGTCGATGAAGACGAAGACTCATGGATTCCAGCAGGATCTGATGTCCGTCGACGACCGGAAGACGGTTCTCGCTCTCGCGCAGCACCACACGAAACTCGTGAAGACGCTCTCGGAGCTTCAGGCGGCCGAGGAGGAGCTCGTGCGGCGGCGGCCGTTCGCGGACGGCGTCGTGCTGCCGAAGGTCCGTATCCGGGAGAAGATCTACCCGAACGTGACGATCCGGATTTTCGACCAGACGATGATCATCAGGAAAGTGGAAACGTTCTCCTCTTTCACACTGGACACGGACGGAAACGCCATCGTTCGCGAAGCCTTCAAATGAGTGTCGCGGAGGATTGAGACCATGGAGAGGAAAATCGAAAGTCGCGCGGAAAGCGATATGAAGCCATCCCCGGCCCGGATCCACGATCTCGCCGGATCCCTGTTCACGAATATGGCGGAAGGCCTTGCGCTCCACAGGGTCATCATGGAGAACGGAAGGGCCGCGGACTACGAGTTTCTCGACGTCAACCGCGCCTACGAACGCATCGTCGGACTCTCGCGCGAGGAAATCGTCGGAAAAAGGGGAGGCGGGCTTTTCGGATCGCCCGTCCCGTATCTGTCGATCTACGCGAGAGCCGCGCTCGAACGGGATTCGACGCGCTTCGTCGCGTACTATCCGAAACTCGGCAAGCACCTCGATATCTCCGTCTTTTCGCCCGCGCTCGGATACTTCGCGACGATCCTGAGCGACGTGACGAAGCATATCCTCGCGGAACAGGAACAGGAAAGCCTGAAGCAGTACCTCGAAAGCGTCATCGATCACGCGAACATCTGGTTCGAGGTCCTCAACGAAAACCGCGAACCCGTCATCTGGAACAGGGCGGCGGAGATCATCAGCGGATACACGCGAGTCGAAGTCGTCATGGAGGGGGCCGGATTCAGGGAGTGGCTGTATCCCGATCCGGTCTACCGGGCGTCCGTCGAGTCGCGTCTCAGGATCCTGGGCGGCGGGGAGGGAACGTCGGAAGATTTCATCTCGACGATCCGAACGAAATCCGGCAAGAGCCGCCACATGCGATGGACCGTCCGGAACCTCTACGAGGCATCCGGCGGCGATCCGACCGGGATCATACTCGTCGGGCGGGACATCACGGCGCAGAGCGAGACGGAGACCGCGCTGCGCGAGAGCGAGCGGCGATACAGCAGCATCTTCCACAAATCCCACGCCGTCATGTACATCGTCGATCCGAAGACCGGCCGATACGTCGATTGCAACGCTGCGACGACGAAGTTCTACGGTTACCCGAGGGAGAAGTTCCTGAAGCTCCGGACACGCGACCTGAGCGCCGAGCCCGTCGAGGAGGAGTTACGGCAACGGCTTCTGGAAGCGTCGCAGGGGCCGCGGAGGTATCTCATGCCGCATCGCCTCAGGGACGGCTCATCCCGGTGGATGGAGGTCTTCGCGGGCCCGGTCGAAATGGAGGGCGCGACGATGATCTTTTCGATCGCCCACGACGTCACGGACTTTCACGAGGCGGAGGAGAAGCTCCGGCGGGCGAATGAGGATCTCGAGCGACGCACCCGGATTATCGAAGATCTTCTCTCGGAGTCCGACATGCAGAAGAGCCGCGTCCGAAAGCTCATGGACGACGCCATCGCGCTCACGACGAAGATCCTGGATCGCCTGGAGTGTCCGGAAACCGGGCACGACAGGAGGGCGGCCCTGCTCGCCGAGGCCGTCGCGCGGGAACTCGGTTACGATCCCGAGCGGACCGATCTCGTCCGGGCGGCCGCGATGCTTCACGACATCGGCATGATCTCGATTCCTCCGGACATCCTCGGGAAGCCCGGCGCCCTGACGCCGCAGGAGATGGATCTCGTCCGGCGGCATGCCTCCGAGGGGGGCCGGATCATCGGCGAGGTCGGTTTCCCGCCGCTGCTTGCCCGGATCGTCAGGGAACACCACGAGCGAATGGACGGCTCGGGGTACCCCGACGGGCTGACCGGCGACGCGATCTGCGAAGAGGCCCGGATACTGGCCGTGGCGGACGTCGTTGAGGCCATGACCTCCGATCGTCCGTACAGGAGCGCGCTCGGCCTCGACGCCGCGCTCGCGGAGATCGGGGCGAGACGCGGCGTTCTCTACGACGCCTGCGTCGCCGACGCGTGCGTCGCGTTGTTTCGGGAAGGCCGGTTCGATTTTCCGCCGGCGGTGGAGCGATGACGGCGCGTTTTGAGGACGGACTGCGCCGGACGTGAGGCTATGGCGAAGACGGAACGGATTTTTCCGTTTTCCTTCGTTTTCGTCGTCCTTCTCGTCGAGGGACTCATTCTCGCGGGAGGGCTCGTCTTCCATCACGTCCGCGAGGGGAGAGTGCTCGCGGACGTCCGGAACGAACTCCTGACGGTCGCGCGCCTCAAGGTCGATCAGATCGGACTCTGGCGGCGCGAGCGGCTCGGCGACGGCGGGATCGTCATGGAAAGCCCCTTTCTCGTCCGCGAGGTCGAACGGCTGCTTTCGAAAGATCCCTCAGCCGACGCCGACAGCGTCCGTGGAATCCTGAGACGTTTTCGGCTCTATTACGGGTATTCCGATGTCATTCTGCTCGACGCTGATGGTGAACGTATCCTGAACCTCTCCGGCGATCCGAAGCCCGTCTGCCCGGAGGTCCACTCGGCGGCGCTCCGGGCCATGGAGCTCCGGACGCCGTTTTTCGTCGATCTCCACACGGCGCCCGGGCACGGTGCCGCGTGCGGCGTAGCGACGCCGCTGTTCCGGCGCGGCAGCGCCTCCGCTCGCGCGATCGGGGCGGTCTACCTCGAAATTTCCCCCGATGAGTTCCTCTACCCGATGATCCGGACCTGGCCGGTTCCGAGCCGAACGGCCGAATCGCTGATCGTCCGCAGAGACGGAGAGTTCGTGCTGGCCCTCAACGAACTCCGCCAACGCAGGAACACGGCAATGACGCTCCGCGTGCGCATCGGAGACGAAACGGCCGATGTCCCGGCGGTCGCGGCGATGCGCGGATACACGGGCTTCACGCGCGGGCGGGATTACAACGGCGTTCCGGTGTTTGCCGTGATCGAACCCATCCCGTCGATGTCGTGGTTCCTGATCGCAAAGATCAGCGAGGAGGAGGCTTTCGAAGGCTTCCGGACGCAGTCGGCGCTGATCTTTTCACTCGTTTTCGGTTCCATGGCACTCGTCCTCGTCGTGTCCGGTTTCTTCGTGCAGCGCGTGCAGAAGGAACGCTACCGCGCCGAAGCCGAGGCGCGGCGCGAGCGCGACGCGCTGCTCCGTCATTTCGAATACCTCGTGCGGTATGCCAACGACATCATCCTTCTCGTCGACGGCGACGAACGGATCGTCGAGGCGAACGAACGCGCGTCCGAGGCGTACGGCTATTCGGGGGACGAGATCCTCCGGCTCCGGACGACCGACCTCGTCGCCCCCGAAGATCTCGAGGAGTTCCGGCAAAGGATCCGCAGGATCGGTCGCGAAGGAGCCTACCGCAGCGAAGCGCTTCACCGGAAAAGGGACGGAACCGTCTTCCCCGTGGAGATCAGCGCGCGATCCATCGTCGTCGACGGCAGGACTTTCTTCCAGGCCATCATCCGCGATGTCACCGAACGCAAGCGCGCCGAGGAGACCATCCGGACGATGAACGCCGATCTCGAGTCGCGCGTCCGCGAGCGGACCAGGGAGCTCGAAACGGCGACGGCGGAGATGGAGGCGTTCACCTATTCCGTTTCCCACGACCTACGCGCGCCGCTCCGCGCCATGACGGGGTTCGGACAGGCGCTTTCCGAGGATTGTGGCGACGCGCTCGACGAACGGTGCCGGGGGTATGTCGGCCGGATCTGCGCGGCGGCGGACCGGATGGGCGGCCTGATCGACGACCTGCTGATGCTGTCCCGGATCTCGCGATCCGAGCTGCACCCCGAGCGCGTCGATCTCGCGGAACTCGCGCGGGCGATCCTGAAGGAGCTTCGGGAGGCGGAGTCGGACCGCCGCGTCGAAACGGTTGTCCCGGAGAGCGTCCCCGTGATGGCGGACCGGGGGCTCGCGCGGATCGTCATGGATAACCTCCTGCGCAACGCGTGGAAGTTCACGGGGAAAAAGCCGTCCGCGCGGATCGAATTCGGCGCGGCGAGGAACGACGACATGTGGGAGTGCTTCGTGAAGGACGACGGCGCGGGATTCGACATGGAGTACGCGAACAAGCTGTTCGGTCCGTTTCAGCGGTTGCACCGCGCGGACGAGTTCCCCGGGTCGGGAATCGGGCTCGTGACGGTCCAGCGGATCGTCCGGCGGCACGGCGGACGGATATGGGCGGACGGAATCGTCGACGGGGGGGCGACCTTCTCGTTCACGATGCCGGCGCCGGAAGAGGGAGTGTGAGGCGGCGGTGGAAGACAGGGAAATCCTTCTTGTGGAAGACAATCCGGACGACGAGGAACTCACGGTGCGGGCGCTCCGGAAGGCGAACATCACGAACCGGATCACGGTCGTCCGGGACGGGGCGCAGGCGATCGACCGCCTGCTCGGAGCGGGGCGGGGGCAGGGACTTCCCGTCGTCGTCCTCCTGGATCTGAAGCTTCCGAAGGTGGACGGGCTCGACGTCCTCCGCCGCATCCGCTCGGACGAACGGACGCGCTTGCTCCCGGTCGTCGTCTTCACGTCGTCGAGCGAGGAGCGGGATATCGTCGAGAGCTACAATCTCGGCGCGAACGGCTACGTCCGCAAGCCCGTGAGCTTCGACGAGTTCACCCAGGCCGTCCAGCGCGTCGGCCTTTACTGGATCCTCACGAACGAGCGGATTCCCGGGAGTCCGGGCTGCTGACGGCCTCCCGGGAATCCGCTCGTCAGGCTCCCGCCCAGGACGGGCGCAGGTTCCTCGCGGCGGCCCTCGCGATGTCGACGGCTGCCGGATGCGACCACGCCGAAAGCGGTCGGCCGGCAGGAAGCCGTTCGACGATGCGGCCTTCGTGAAGCATCGCGATGTCGTCGCAGACCGAGCGGACGACGCGAAGGTCGTGCGAGATGAAGAGCGACGCGGTTCCGAGCGACGCGCGAAGGCGCTCGATCAGCGACAAGATCTGCGCCTGCACGAGCATGTCGAGGCTGCTGACGGCCTCGTCGTAGACGATCAGGCGCGGACGCGCCGCGATCGCACGCGCGATGCACACGCGCTGGAGTTCGCCGCCGCTGAATTCGTGAGGGAGCTTCTCCGCGTCGGTCGCCTTGAGTCCGACGTCGGACAGGAGTTCGAGGACGCGCTCGCGCGTCTCTTTGTCCGTCAGCGATTCGAAGTTCGACAATGGCTCCGCGAT
The DNA here is from genome assembly GCA_937957815.1 of uncultured Synergistales bacterium. Lineage (GTDB taxonomy): Bacteria > Synergistota > Synergistia > Synergistales > Aminobacteriaceae > CALFXN01. The sequence goes on along the minus strand of CALFXN010000641.1, from coordinate 155 downwards.
GATCCGCGCGGCGGTCATCCGCGGGTTCACCGACGCCGGGACGTTCTGGAAGACGACCTGGACGTTCCGGCGGAAATTCGCGAAACAGCCGCGGCCGCCCGTCCGGATATCGCGCCCGAGGTACGACACGGTTCCCGAGTCGGGGCGCTCGATCC
>CALFXN010000640.1 GCA_937957815.1 uncultured Synergistales bacterium | reverse complement strand
TCTGGGCGTAAAGCGACAGCCCCGAAAGATTTCCGGAAGCAGCCGGATTAGTCGTAATCGCGGTCGTCCCGACGACATAGTTCCCCGACGGCAGGCCGTTCACCGTGACGTCCTTGAAGCCATTCGTCGTCGCGATCGAGACGTTCATGATCACGTTCTCGTGCTTGACCTTGAAGATATCGCTCTTCTGGACCTGGTTCTGCCCCGGATCCGCCTGGATCGTGATCCGGTAGTTCCCTTCGTTGACCGCCTTCTGGCCGAACTGGTCGATCTGACGCAGACCGCCGCGGATGTTCAGCCTCGTCTCCAGCTTGTCGGTGGACCACAGAATGGCGTTCGATCCGTCGAGAAGCTTCTTCTTGTTGAACTGCGTCGTGTTCGCGATGCGGTCGATTTCCGTCCGAAGCTGATCGACTTCGAGCTGGATATACTGCCTGTCGTTCGACGTGAGCGTATCGTTGGCCGCCTGAACGGACAACTCGCGCATTCGCTGAAGGATGGAGTGCGTCTCGTTGAGCGCGCCTTCCGCCGTCTGGATCATCGAAATGCCGTCCTGCGCGTTCGCGACGGCCTTGTCGAGACCGTTGACCTGGGCGCGCATCTTTTCGGAAATCGCGAGCCCGGCGGCGTCGTCGGCGGCGCTGTTGATCCGTAGTCCGGTCGAGAGCTTGTTGATGGACTTCTGAAGGGCGGTGTTCGTATTCGAAAGTGCGTTGTACGCAAAAAGCGCGGGTATATTGTGGTAGATTCTCATGGTGCAAACCTCCTCCTTGAGGTATCGTCGGGCTTTTCCGTCAGCCCGATCTCTTCATGATCATTCTCCGCGTATGACGTTTCGGAACGATGTATTTCGCAGTCCCCTGTCATCACCTCCATATTGTTTCTCTATTCGTTTTTTTTATCGGCCGTCGATCCCGACGTCTTGAGGACCAATATGTCCGACGTCTTCTTCGACCATCGCCCTGTGCCGCACCGCAAGGTCCTGAAGAGCAGGCAGCGCCGACATCCGTTCGAGCAGCGCGACGTAAGGCTCCCATCTCGCGTTCCTCGCGTAAAAACTGAGGAGATTCCAGATGGCGTACGGATACGCTTTGTTCCCCGCAAACAGGGTCCCATGCAAACGCTCCGCCCACCGCGACGCGCCGTCGATATCCCCTGATTGTTCGAGACACATGACGTAATTGACGAGACGTTCGGGGTCGTTCCGATTGCCGGCATCGCTCTTTTCAAAGACCCTTCCGTAGTACCCGACGGCTTTGTCGAATCGACGCAAAACGCCGTAACAGTCCGCGATGTTCAGATACATCGCGAGTTTCATGGAGTCTCCGATTCCCAGAGATTCTCTGGACTCCAGCGCGCTCTCGTAGAGATCCACGACGCGGCGCGCCAGAGCTTCCAGGGCATCCCGCGCACGCGCATTCGCCGGGTCTATGGAAAGCGCGGTGTAGAACGACTCCATGGATTTCTGGATCTCCAGATCCCTGAGAACGTCGTAATCTCCATACGCCACTCCGAGGTCGATCCACACGTCGGGGATATCGGGAATTTTCTCGGCCGCCTTCTGCAGAACCTGCACGGCAAGTTCGTATTGTCTCCATCGTAAAAAAGCCTTGCCGATCACATGGAGGCGATCTCCGTCTTCGACCCTTTTCCACCAATCCGGAGACAGATGCCTCGGTTCCTCGAAATAGGTTCTGTCTTCCTCATCGAAGGAACGCATGAGGGCACGCCAGAGGTCTTCGAGCGGAATCTCCGATCTTGGCGTCGTCCAGTCCCGCTTGTACTCGAGAGCTCGATACAACGCGGGATCCTTTTCTTCCCCGAGCAAAGCCTTCTCGCATGTCTCCGCCGTCCGGCGCATCCAGGAAACGTATTCCAGCAGGTACCGGACCGCTACGCGGGAGGTCGCCACAAACTCCCTGTTGAGACGGCCCCAACGCTCGCGAAATTCCGGATCGGAAAAATCGAAGTCCATCTTCGTGAACTCGACGAACATCGAAAAGACATACGATTGCACCAGCTGAAAAATATCCGGATACCGCTTCTGCAATTCATCAAGCGCTTGCCCGACGAACTCCGCAAGACTCCGACGCCGGTTTTCGCCGAGTCCGGGAGCCAACGCCTGTTCGACATGCGATTCCACGTCGTCGAAAAGGCGGTACGAGTCTTTCATGTTGTCTTCGAGTTCACGCACTCTGCTTGCGAGACGCTCGAGCCTGTTTCGCGCCATACGAACCGTTGGGGGCGAAAGGCGGTTCTTTATCGAAGAAAACGTCGACTCGGGCAGATACTGATCGAGAACATCCTTCAACGGACGAACCGAAGTTCCGTGGATCAGGGCGCCCCCTTCCGTCGCGTCGATGACTTCCGCCCGACAGTTGGCGACAAGCGCCTCGAGCTGCCTCAGAAACATGAGCCACCAGTGATTGGTCTTGACGACTCCTCCGAGGCTTCCCGGGATTTCGGTGATGTTCACATTGTCCTTGTACATGGAAGCGACTTCCTGTGTCGTCGTTCCGGTCACGTCGGTCGAATGCGTGAGTCCGTCCGTGCCGTACGCCAGATCCTGACCGATGAGGATTATCGGGTCGCATCCGAGCAGATGCGCTATATTGAAACACATGTGGGCAACCGATGACCCAGTATGCATCTTGTCCATATTGAAAAGATCCGCAAAACGTTCGTCCAGGGGAAGTCCTTTTTTTACCACGACAAATTTCGGCCCGAGGAATGTGCCGAAAATTTCCGGCGAAACGACGGCAGGGGCTACGAGGATAATATCCCGAGTCTTATCCCGCACTTTCGAAAACCAGTGCTCGTATACCATATACCCCCGTTCCAGGGCACAGACGATATCCGGGACGATCCCCCTCTCCAGCAATTGCGGCAGGACGACATCGTTGCAGACGATCGGCACTTTTCTCTGTGCATCGAGAAGCACGTCGATATTTTTATCAAGGCTTGGTCCCGCCGACACGACGATCCCCGGATTCCCAACCGCCGCATCCTTCAGGGATTCAAGCGGAGAAGAGATCGCGATATTCGCGGTGTTCACGGCGAATTGCTTGATTCCGAGCAGCGTATCTTCGACGCTGTTTCCGAGGTTTTTGAAGAACATATCGATTGCCTGTTTCGCGCTCTTAATCGTCTCGGCATACTCTTCGGCGAATGCCTCGAACGCCCCTTCGTGGGCGACGACGCCAAGGGCTCCGGCCAAAGCGAGCGTGCTCAACGGCATCGCCTCGCGAAATTGCATCGTGACCTCGACGGGGACTTTTCCGAGCACGAAGGAGAACCTGCCGTCCAGAAGGATTTCCTTCTGGTCACTCTCGGCCATGGCGAGAATGAAAATATCGATATCCGGTTCAAAAACGACGATGCGCCGCGCTTGCGCATACTTTCGGGGAAGTTCCGCAACGCCGGCTCCCAATCCATACCCAAGCGCCAACAAAAGCCACGGAGAATCCGCTCCTCCCATAGGAACGTAATTCTTTCGTTCCGGGAATGCGTATTCCCTCCCCCTGATCCATTCATGGTTTCCAGACCGAACTTTACGAATCGAAGGTGCCCCGTTTTCTTCAAAACGTCGTAAAACGAGACGAAACTGGACCGGGCGCGAACGTTCAAGCACGGTCATATTATCCAGAAAACGCCGGTTCTCGTTCCAGATTCCAAATATGGACAACGTATCACTCCACTCTATCGTCGCTAGTCCTCCGATGCACGATATTTTCAGGACCTTGCGGACTCAAACCTTTACTGGTTTTTTTTGATCTCCGACCACGGATAGTCCGGCGTCAGGGAAACACTCCTTGTCGCGGCACGAAGATTCTCTGCCGAGATTTCCTCGAAAAGCTCATTTCTCCAGATTGAAAGATCCTTTGGAGCCACGATCCCTATTTTTATAGTATCTCCCTTGATCTCAAGGATCTTGATCTCGACATCGCTTCCTATTCGAATACCTTCTCCGATTTTTCTGCTGAGGACAAGCATTCATCTATCCTCACACGAAGAATGCACTGCGGGATCATCCTTCCGTCGCCCAGTCAGATTCTTTTCCACTTCTTCACTCCATAAGCGCTGTCGCACCGCGTACTCTTCATTCTCTGCGATTATCTGTCGTCCTATGCGTTTTTTCCTGTGAATCACAAGAGGGGCGCGAAGATTCACCGTCATGTCCCGCGGAGAAGACGGTATGGAAACTACCAGAAGCAATACAAGATCATCAGGAGTTTCCATTCCGATGGACTCGAGTTCCTGCTTCGATATCCTTGCGTTGTATCCGTTCATGATAACATCCGGGGGTATCACCGGCAAAGCAATGGCGCCATCATGCAGACTCTGAAGCCATTTTATTGGATTTTCATCATTACCTATAAGAATCCATTCCTTGTGCCCTTCGAAAGCAGGGATACCTTCATTAAAAATAAAAATGTCGTTGTCGTCTATGTGCAAATCCCCAAAACGCGTTGTCGAAAAATCGCGAGTCATATTGCGCATCTCCTTTGATTTTCAACTAATTTTTAAAAATAACCCCTAAAACTTTATCCGGATGATGCGGCAGGCGACTTTCAAGAGATTTAAAAAATGTTATTTTTGCATAATCAGCTGAGGTTCCATAAGTCTCCAATATATTTAATTGCGTATGAATAAGTAAGGATGTCAACTCTAGGAGTTTTTTGTTTTCTGGAGAAAGACTGTATACCTCAGCCAACGTATCGTGAGCTTTCGATAGTTCAGGTTGCCTGCACAAATCGGGAGAAAGCAAACATTCCGCCGCGTCGAGATTCAACCGCACGTAATCTTCAGGTCCCATTTCAACAGATTTCGCGTTTTCAGTTGCGGTTCTTAGCATATCCGATGCTTCCGTGAAACGTTTTTCAACGATAAAGTGACTGGCAATTGACCATAAACCATACACACTCCATGAATTCTCTATAATATCAGTTTTTGCGAAGAAAATATCCACAAGAATAGCATCTCGAAATGATTCATTCGTTCCTACACAATATTTTACGATGTCAGCTTCAGAAACTTCCTCGTCTGAAAATAAAATCCTGAGGATTTGTTCTCTCATTTGTCTGACTCCATCTATATACATGAGCCATCCTTGCGCGGATTTGATAACCTTACGCGCATCTTCGAAAAATATCTTATATATATTGGCCCATTTTCGCACTTCAACAAGTCCGACAGGCAGAGCTTCAGAAAAAGTCTCGGCAATGATTTGTCCAATCCGAAACTGAAGAATAAATGCCAGATAAGGATTTTTAGCTATAATTTCGTTAAAATATTTATTAATTATGTAGGTGCTATTAGTCAAACGTGTATTTGAAACAAGTGATAAATTCAGATTATAAATATATTTTAAGCCATCTTCTACGCAATTCAGACTCTCAACAAAGTTGCCTTGGATATGATCATATACATCGTCATATTCGTCCAGATGCATCTTATCGGATTTGTATCTTATCTTTTCTATAAAAAAAACCCTTAAATCAATGTTTGTATTCGATGGTATATGACTCTCTGCAAATGTCTGAAGCGGAAGGACATCGGTCTGGGGAATAAAAGCTCCTCCTTCAGTGCAATCAGAGACGGGTACACCCAACCTGGGAATCATTGCTGAAAAAACATCCCGAAAATACTTCCACCAGCGATTGGTCCTTACGGGAAAGCCTGCGATTCCTTCTACCACCAACCGCTCGCTTTCCGGAATTCCCGCCTCGTATGTCTCCTGTCCTAAAAACGTGTAGTCCCTCGCGTGACTCTCTCCCATATCGCCATAAGCCAAATCCTGCCCGACAAGAGCGGCAGAGGAGACTCCAAGATACCACGCAAGCCCCAAACACATGTGCGAAACCGAAGCCCCGGAAGGTATGACTGTTCCACCCAAAAGATGCCCCACTATCGCTTTCTCCAGATTGATGTCATCCTTGCCCACGACGACAACGGGGCCAGGCCATCGACCAACGATCTGAGGCGTGCATACTGATTGGGAGACTAAAATAACGTCACTGAGTTCTTTTCTCCAATCTTTAAAAAGCGGACGGAAACACTCCAGATACAGTGCATAAACTCGCTCCAAAACGCATACAAAATGAGGCTTTATTCCATTAATTAAAAGCTTCTCAACGATAGTATCGACAGCAATAATTATATATTTATCCTTATTTTTTTTCAATATATTTATATTTTTATCAAGCGAAGGACCCGCAGAGACAATAATCGCGGAAAACCCCGAACACGTGTTCCGAAGCGGTTGCAGACGAGCTCCAAAAAGCGTCCAGGGTGAAGACAAGGCCATTTGTCTCAATCCGAGGAGACTGTCGTCAGGAGAATTTCCCATAAGGGAAATGTAGTATTCAAGTCGCTCTCCAAACAGGCGGAACAAGGAAGGAATTGCCTCTCCCGTTGCTTCATTTTCCTCTTTATGCAAAATTCTAAGTTGTTTTCTTCCAACCAGGAATCCTCTTGATGCAAAGGCAACTTTAATAGCTTCGTCTATAACAGACGCGCTGTCAAAGGCAATAAAAACCAACAAAACCCGAGATAAAATATCATGCAGCGAAATTTTTTTTAGCAAATTAACTATAAGAGATAGATGAGGATCAATTATAATAACAATTCGAATCCATTTAGGCAAATGCTTTAAAATATTGGAAAAATATGCGGAGCTACCAACCCCCTGAATTATTGCGACTGGCAGCCTGGGCTCAAATAAGCCAGATAAATCGGAAAGCTCCTCAGTAAAGGGGGGTATCGTAGCGCCAGCAATCCGCGTTTGTCCTTTTATTTGTACTTTTTCTATCGCACCGATGCAAGAAATTTTATTCCTAAGACATTTGACAAATTCAGGTTGATATCTTTCCAGAACCAAGAGATTCTTTTCCAGAAGATCGTCCATACGTACCTTCGTCAACGCAAAAAGTCCACAAGCGTCGGCTGGACGATCTTCGCGATCACGGCGAGGCTCGCCTGATAGACCGATTGCGCCATGGCGAACTGCGTCGCGGCGTCTGCGAGATCGACGTCGCCAACTTTGCTGTAGAGTTCCGTTATCGACGTATTGTTCTGCTTCATCCGCGATTCGTCGGACTGGTACCTCTTGAGGAAGGCCCCTTCCTGCGTCCGTCGCTTGAGGAGATTGTCGAGGAAGTCGTCGACCTTCGCGAGCATCGAGTCGGACAGGCCTTTTCGGTCCTCCGCCCTGACCGCTCCCGCAAGATCGTCGAGAAGACCGAAGAAGTCCGTCTTTTCGCGGCTCGCGGCGGATCGCGTCACGACGTTCTGGTTGAAGGGAGAACCTGTTGTACCTCCACGCGAAGGAGAGTCCACCGGCCCGCCTGATCCGCCCGCGAAGAACGCTCCGCTTCCGGCGGCCGCTCGGGTTTCCTGCATCGTCACAACATTCCCCTTCGGCGACCACAGAACGAGATGTTTTTCCGCGCCGTCCTGTACGACTTCGGCCTGAACGTCGCCGCCCTGGAATCGCGCGTTGATCGCTTTCGCTACATCTTCGACGGATGTGCATCCGTCGATGTCGATCGTGTGGGAGTATCCTTCGACCGATATGACGATCTGGTCTCCGCCTCCCGCGCTCGGGCTCCAGGCGGCTGCGTTCGCGCCGCGCAGGGCCGTGTCGATCGTGAGCATCTGGGACGAATTTCCGGTCACGTCGTAGAGCGATACGGCGGAACCGTCCTTCGCGGAAACAGACATCAATACATCCGAGCCGGGTGTCGTGAGGTCGCCGTCGAAAAAGGTTATATCGAGCCACGACCCCGCAGCCGCGCGGATCTTGTCGGCGACGTCCTTCATCGTGTCGGTTGAAGCAAGATCCACATCGACCGTTTTTCCGGCGGATCGAATGCGGATTGTTCCGGCGGTCCCGCCGAGGGTATTGATCGTATCGGTATCCTGAATGGCGCCGCGTGTCGAAGATACTCCGGCCGCAATCCCCATCTGGAG
>CALFXN010000639.1 GCA_937957815.1 uncultured Synergistales bacterium | reverse complement strand
GAGCTGACTTCCGGCGCGTCCTTGCCGGAAGTCCTCCAATCTTTAGAATGGTTAAGACGAGCTTCCGGTGCGGGAATTGCGGATATTCGCCCCTCAGGGGAGCGTATAATTTTCGAAGGTACGAGGGCCGCCGGAGTTCGCGGCGGCGGATGAAACGTGCAACGGATCGAAGGAGGGAGAGAACGATGAAACGGATCATGACGGCGGCGGGACTTCTGGCGGCGATGACGTTCCTCGTCGTGGGGTGCGCCTTTGCGGAGCCGAATTACGACAGGATTCCGAATCAGATGCAGCAGAACACGATATTCCACAGCGGCGCCAACTATTCGATGATCCGCTGCGGCAACTGCGGCGCGACATTCGAATACGGGCGGTTCGAGCGGTGCCCGAGATGCGGGAACTTCTTCGGCGGAACGACGAACGAGACGTACCCTTCGCAGACGAACCGGGTGATTCACGGGATGCCGTATTATTTCCCCTATCCGGGGGAGTATTACGGACCGGGACAGCCGGATCACAGACCGTTCCCCGACAGGTACAACGGACAGGGCGGAAACGGCGGCGCTTCGGAGATGGAGCGGCTGCTGCTCGAACTGCTCCGAAAGGCCGCGGGAAAGTAGAACGGTATCGCGAGGGGTGAAAGCGGTGCGGAATGTCCTTCCCGAAACTCTGGAGACGGAGCGGCTCGTCGTCCGCGTCGCGAAACCCGGCGACGGGAAGGTCTTCAACGAAGCGATCCTCGAGTCGCTCGCGGAACTCGGGATGTGGCTCGCCTGGGCGGTTTCCGCGCCCTCGGTCGATCAGTCGGAATCCGTGTGCAGGCGCGCATACGCGCGTTTTCTGCTGAACGAGGATCTCATGGCGCTCTTTTTTCTCCGGGACTCGGGCGTCCTGGTCGGCGGCAGCGGACTGCACCGTGCGAACTGGGAGCTGAGGCAGTTCGAGATGGGGTACTGGGGGCGCACCGCGTACTGCGGACGGGGGTTCGTCACGGAGGGGGTCCGCGCGCTTGCGGACCATGCGCTCGACGATCTCGGCGCGTCCAGCGTGTGGCTTACGACCGACGAACGCAACGCCGCGAGCCGGCGTCTGGCGGAACGCGCCGGTTTCGAACTCGAAGGGGTGCTGCGAAACGAGCGTCTCGACCTTTGCGGCAGACTCCGGAACACGTGCGTCTATTCGAGGGTAGCGCGCTGACGTCGCCGGTCCGGGGCCATTCTCCATTTTTCGCGGCCGTTCGCCGCAGTGTCGCTGTCCCCGGGGAGCTTCGCGAGGCGTTCGAGGATCGCCGCGTCGGCCTCCCGCACTTCGCCTGACGCGTCATCCGGAAGCCTCGCGGTCGTTTTCGGCCGTACTCGCGCGTGTTCCAGCGGATTCGAGCAGCCGGCAGCCCATTTCGCCGTTGAGTGCGCTGTCTTCCGCGAGGAGGATGCCCCCGGCGCTTTTCAGATTTCTCTCCGAGATCGCCCATATCGGGTCTTTCGACGGCCCGACTCTCTTGCGCCGATATTCCCGCCCATCAGTCCGAAAAGCTTTTTTCCGATCGCGAGCCCGATCTCCGTCGCGCCGAATCTGCACGTCGTGGAGCCGTCCGAGGCGAGCGCGGAAACGATGTTCGGAATAGGCGGCGGAAACGTCGGGATCTCCACCTCGCTTATCCCTCGTTCCGCTGTTTTGTCCGAGCGTTTCACATACATTAGCGACCATTGTTCGCGTATTATGCCTTGAAATTGACACAATTCGGCGGTTATGATATTACAATTGGATGCGAAATCGGGGATTTCTCCCGCGACGTGCGGGATACATTCCCCGAGGGGAACGGGGGAGTTCTGAATGCTGTCGGAACGTCTTGCGCGCGTCCGCCGCGCGATGGAACGGGAAGGGGTCGACGGCCTCGCCGTGTTCTGCGCGGAGTACGACAACAGCGCGAATATCCGGTATCTCAGTTCGTTCGGCGGATCGTTCGCGATCGTCGTCCTGTCGCCGTCGGATGCGCGGCTGATCACCGATTCGCGCTACTTCCTGCAGGCGGAGGAGGAGTCGCCGCTGCCGCTCGTCCGGATCGCGGGACGCGATCCGTGGCCGGCCGTCGCCGCGACGCTCGCTGACATGAAGATCCGGACGCTCGGTTTCGAGACGGAGCGTCTGCATGTCGACGCGTTCCGGCGCCTCGAGGCGCTTCATCCGGACCTCAGGGGACTCGACCGCTTTCTGCTCGCCCTGCGCGCCGTCAAGGACGCGCAGGAGATCGGATGTCTCCGCGAGGCGTGCCGAATCGTCTCGGACGCGTTCGTCGCGTTCCTTCCCTCCCTGCGCCCCGGCCGGACCGAGGCGGAGGTCGCGGCGGATCTCGTCCACGAAGTCCGTCTCAGGGGCGCGAGGCAGCTCGCGAAGGGGCACTTCGTCGTCGCGTCGGGCGAACGCGGGGCGAGGCCGCACGGCGTTTTCTCCGACCGGGTGATCGAAGCGGGAGACTTCGTCACCTTCGACTTCGGGGCGTTCTTCGGGGGCTACGTGAGCGACATGACGCGAACCGTCTGCGTCGGACGGGCGTCCTCGCGGATGACGGAGATCTACGCGACGGTACTCGAGGCGCAGCGGCGTTCGCTCGCGGTCCTCGCGTCGCCGGAAGGCGCGACGGGCGCGGCCGTCGACGCCGCGGCGCGGGAGCACGTCGCGTCCCGCGGTTTCGGGGAATGCTTCACGCATTCGACGGGTCACGGAATCGGCCTCGAGATCCACGAACTGCCGCTCGTGAACGCCGCGAATGCGGAACGGCTTCTCCCGGGTTCGGTCGTCACGGTCGAGCCGGGGGTATACGTCGAGGGGCTCGGGGGGGTGAGGATCGAAGACAGCGTTCTGGTCGCGGACGCCGGGTGTGAGGTGCTGACATCCGCGCCGAAGGAACTTCTGGAGCTGTAGGGGCGTGCCCCGGGACGCCCCTGTGCGTCGGGCGCGCGGTGCGGTTCGTTTTCCGGGAGAGGAGGAACGACGAAGGTGAGAATGCGCAAGGTGGTCGTTGCGGTTCTGCTCTGCCTGACCCTCGCGGGCGCGGGGCAGGCGAAGGATACGGTTCTGACGGTGGCCCAAGTGGCCGACATCAGCAACCTCGATCCCCAGAGGATCAATGACGTCTATTCCGCGAACGTGGTTCGCCAGATCTACAACGGGCTCGTCGCGATGGACGACAGGATCAGGATACGGGGTGATCTCGCGACTTCGTGGGAGAATCCCGACGCGAAGACGTGGATTTTCCACCTGAGAAAGGGCGTGAAGTTCCACAACGGCGAAGAACTCAAGGCCTCGGACGTGAAGTTCACGATCGAGCGCATCCTCGACCAGAAGACCGCCTCTCCGGGCGCGGTCCACGTCAGGGAGATCGCGTCCGTCGAGACTCCGGACGCATACACCGTGAAGATCGCGACGAAGAACGCGTTCGCCCCGCTCCTGAGCAGCCTCAGCCGCTACGAACTCTCCGTCCTGAACGAAAAGGCGACGAAGGCGGGCGGCGATGCGTACGGCAAGAACCCGGTCGGAACGGGACCCTTCAAATTCGTCGAGTGGAAGAGCGGCGACCGCGTCACGCTCGCGAAGTTCGCCGACTACTTCGAGGGACCGGCGAAGATCGACGGCGTCGTCTTCCGTGCGATACCCGAAGACGCGACGCGCCTCGTCGAACTCGAGTCTGGCGCCGTCGACATCGTTTCGAACCTGCCTCCGCAGGATTTCGACCGAATGAGCAAGCACCCGGACGTCACCGTCGTCGAGCTTCAGGGACAATCGACGCCGTACATGGGCCTCAACGAGCAACTCAAGCCCCTCGCCAACCAGCACGTCAGCCAGCCCCTCAACTAC
>CALFXN010000638.1 GCA_937957815.1 uncultured Synergistales bacterium | reverse complement strand
AGATAAGGCCACGTGACTGGAGTTCAGACGTGTGCTCTTCCGATCTCGAAAGCCGGGTTCGAGCGTGTTGAAGGGAATCTTCCCCGTCGCGCCGACGCCGTGAGTCACCGGTCACTCCCCCTTTTCTCGTCGTCCGGGAACCGGACGAGACGGACGAAATCGTCGTAGTTCCTGATATAGTCGGCCTCGCTGTAGAAGTCGGAGGCGAGGACGAGAAGGACGCTGTCGTCCCGGAGCCAAGTCATCGTGTGCCACATCCTGGGGCCGACATACGCACCGACGGACGGATCGTCGAGAACGAAGCTCTCGCACTCCCGTCCCGTGTCGATGTCGAGGCGGACACATCCGCTCACGCAGACAAGAACCTGCTCAAGCGCGCGATGGGCGTGGCGGCCTCGAACGACGCCCGCCTTCACCCCCGTCGAGTAGTAGACGCGACGAATCGGAAAGGGAACGTGGCGTTCCTCTTCGATGAATTGCAGACGCCCCTCGTCGGGGTTCTCCGTCCCGCGGACGGGAAATTCAAAGATGCGCATCATTCTCCCCTTTCGTATTGTGCGGACGTGGTTCCGGACGCATCGGATCGGTCCTTCAAGGCGACTGAACCCCGTCGCGGAAGAAACGCGAAAAAACGGCCGACGCCTTCCGCGCCATCCGATGCGGGTCGACGAGAAGCGACAGCTCCCGGCAGAGATTCACGAGACCGGGGCGCCGCGTCGACTCCATCCATGCGAAGAAAAAACGCCGCAGCCGAACGTGACGCCGGAGCGAAAAACCGAACTCCCGGGCCCGAGGAAGGATGATCGCGTCGTACATGATGCGCCTGTCCCGGTTGACGCCGACGCGCACTCGATCCTTTCCCGGCGCGCTCATCCTCCGGGTGAGGGACGCGTCATGCCGGCGATAATAGACGGCGGGAGCATCGAGATGTGCGATCCTGCGCCCGCGGATCGTGGCCAGAAGCCAGAGGGGCCAGTCCTCCATCCAGAAAAACTGATAGTCCCAGAGTCGGCACTCCTCGAAAAGCGATTTCCGGAAGAAGACGCCCGGGGCCGGAAGCGGATCGAACGACGCAAGCATCCGGAATTGCCCCCTTGCGTCCGACGAGAAGAACGACCGCTGCTCCCGCGTCCACTCCGGGGGCGTCCCCCCGGGCCTGTCCGTAAACGCGATGACCTTCCCGAACGCGATGGCGACATCGGGATCGTCGTCCATCATCCCGGTGACCGCGTCGAGCCCTCCGGGGCAGAAGATGTCGTCCCCCGCGAGCGGCTTGACCACATCGCCGGAACACGAACGGACGGCACGGACGTAATTCCGCACGGGTCCTTCTTTCGTTTCCGACCGCAGGAGCCTGCACGAAGCGAACCGGTCGCCATGCCGCGCGAACCACGAGGCCACGACATCCGCCGTCCCGTCGGGGGAGGCGTCGTCGGACACGACGATCTCCGTCTCCTTCGCGCGCGCGGGCGAGAGCGCGGAAAGAAGACTGTCGAGCGTCTCTCCGACGAAACGCTCCTGCGCGTACGTGTAGATCGCGACCGAGAGAGCGCTCACGATAATGACCTTTCGATGACCGGAAGGCTCCGCCCCGCCTTCGGGACGACGTTTCCGTTGTGTCCCAAAGACTCCCGGGGAGCGCGGCCGGAAAGGACGGCATCGAAGATCGCCTCCAGACGGGCGAGCATCGTATGGTCCCGAAGAAAGCGTTCGTATCCGGCGAGCCGGATCCGTTCCCTCTCGGCGTCGTGCGAGAGATAGTATTCGATCTTCTCCGCGAGATCGTCGGCGTCCGAGTAGACCGCGATCTCTCTCCCAGGTTCGAAGTACTCGTACAGCTCGGGATTGTCCTGCGTCAGGAGAAACCCTCCGCACGCGGGGATCTCGAAATCCCTTCCCTTGATCTGAAGCAGCGGGGCGGCCCCCGAGGTCCGTCCGTCCGTCCCGACCGACGCGTTCGAGAGGTTCAGGTTTATCCTGCTCGCGGAGAAGAGCCGGATCATGCCGTTCATGTCGATGCGCCCGTTGTCCCACCCGCGTCCCCAGAGGCTTACCGGGATTCCGCGTTCTTTCAGACGTTCGATGACCGTTCGCCTGCTCCCGTGCGGCTGCCCGACGAACGAGACGTCGTGCTCGTACGGACACGCGAGCGGCCGGAAGATAAAGTGGTTCGCCCCCCACTGGCTTCGGATGACGTTCGCGAAGCCGGCCTGCCGGTAGCGCGCCGCGGCGTCTGCGCTCGTCGTGCAGATCCAGTCGTAGGGCTTCGCCGCATTCCGGGAAAAGCTGTCGAACCGCCAGTGGTCGTCACTGAAGAACGCGACCGTCGGGATTCCGAGTTCCGACGATATCCCGCGGATCGTCCCCGCGTCGAACTCGTCGTCCAGAATGGCATGGAAGAGCACCGCCGGACGAAAGAAGAGACACGCCAGACGCAAAACCGACTGCATCCGTTCCTTCCCGAGTTCGGCCCGGACTGCGTCGTACGGAAAGTGCATTACGGGGCGCCCGCCGTGGACCAGCGAGTAGTAGAAGTGAACCGTGTCGTACCCGAGTCCGAGGCCGGGGCGTCCGTAGTCCGAACCGAGCCCCGCGTAGAGAATCGCGGGCTTCGCGCAGCCGGAATTGCAGACGCGCAGCCGTTCGTGGACGAACTCTTCGTCGCTTGGATTCGGCAATAATCGGTTTTTCAACACGCGAAGGCGTTTTCGGGCATCCTTCAGGTTCATCGATCGACCCATCTCCTCTTCGCGCCCCCAAGGGGCGCTTTCACGCCGCGTCGTACATCACGGGCGATGCGCGAGTACCCGCGAAACTCCGTCATCGCCAAAGATCCGGCGAACGCACCGCGTCCCACGCGTCCCGGGCGGTCTTCAGCCGTTCGATCCTCGCGCGGACGTCCCTCAGGTGTTCATCGACGTTCCAGGGGGTAACCAAGATACCGAAATCCTTCGGAGGATCGCCCCGTTCGAGAATCCGGTCCGCGATCCACCCGGAGACCTTCGGGCCGAAATGGCTCGGTTCCCTGTACAGATACGGATCCGACGTCACCCGGTTGACGTCCATGAAGTTCCATACGCCGCCGAAAACGTCGACGAGATCGCGGATCCAGCGTTCGTACGAATCAAGCAACCCCTGCGTCTCCGCTATGATCCGCAGGAACGGCGTTCCCTCCGGCGTCGTGAACGGGATGACGGTCGCGTCCCCGGCTTCGCGCCGGAATTCGCGGAGTTTTTCCCTGTGACGCTCGTCGTAGAGGAATGCCCCGTAGGACCGACCGAAGATTTCGAGAGCGTCTTCAAGCATCTCCCGACGTGCGCCGTCGTCCGGCGTCCGGAATTCCAGATGGAGGTCGGGCCGTGGACCCCCGTCGTACCGAATCGTCCCGTCTTTCGCTTCGAATCCCCTCCGGAGGATATTCCGCACGGCGTGCCGGAAGACATTATAGTCCAGCAGCGCCGTGACGCGGTAGAGAGACGCGAGGGCCTCGTCGACATGCCGCAGCGTATCGACGCTCCTGGGAGCGACCTCCTGTTCCCTGCGGATGCTCGCGCCGAGAAAGTCGAACCCCGCGACGATCCGTTCTGGCATTCCAACCGTTCGCCCGACGTTGCGCAGGGCCGGGGCGTATTCGGCCGGGACCATGCTGTTGGCCGCGTAGTTGAATCCGTCGGGCCCCCAGATCGCGGGGTCCGTATACATCATTCGGCTGCTGCCGAGAACGAGCGTCCCGATGGCCGGGCGCCGGAAAACAAGGATATTGGCCTTCTGGACGCGTTCGTTGAACATCGCCTGCCACTGACCGAACGGGACATGGTGACGGAAGCACCAGAGCGGGTCGACGAGCCAGTTCGTCCCCATGATGACGCCGCACAACAGGAGTGGGACGCCAAGCGTCCACAGGAGAAAACGCCGTTCACGAAGAAACGTGTTCCGGCCCGTGCGTCCGGCGGCGGGGTCGATCTTCCGGCGCGTCATTTCAGAACCGGAAGTACAGAAACTCGCTGACACGGTGCAGTGAGAGCACGACCGCGACGAGCGCCGTCCCCACGATAAGCCGCGTCTTCGCAGGACGGTCGCGCCATGGATACTTCGAACACCACGCGAACGAATTCGGCAACGCAAGGCAGAGGAGAAAACCGACCGCGAGAGCGACGGTCTGGAACCGCCCCTCGAAATGCCATACTCCCGGAATCGCGACCCCGATTCCCAGAAAACGCAGAACTCCGGGCACCAGTTCGGCCAATGCATAGTCGGGGGGCAGCACGATTCCGTTCAGTCCGGCCATGCCCGAAAGAATCGAAAAGGCTCGCCCGCAGGTGGCGGACCGGAAGAAGACCCAGCCCGCGACGACCGCGAGGAACGTGGCCATCCACGCGAGGGGCTTCGGCAGTCGGGGCATCCGGGCGCCGCGCCACAGATGATTCAGTGTGAGACAGGCGCCGTGAAGCCCACCCCAGATGACGAACGTCCAGCCGGCGCCGTGCCACAGGCCTCCGAGCAGCATCGTCGCCATCAGGTTGAGATAGCGGCGGACCGTGCCGCGACGGTTTCCGCCGAGCGGGATGTAAAGGTAATCCCGCAGGAACGCCGACAGCGTCATGTGCCATCGCCGCCAGAAGTCGACGATCGAACACGCGGTATACGGGGAATCGAAATTTTCCGGAAGGGTGATATTGAACAGCCGTCCGAGCCCGAGCGCCATATCCGAGTATCCCGAGAAGTCGAAGTAGATCTGAAACGTGTAGGCGAGCGCCCCGCCCCACGCCTCGACGAACGTCGGGACGTCCGTCCCGTCGAAGACCGCGGCCGCGAGCGGAGAGAACGTGTCGGCGATCACGACTTTCTTGAAGAGTCCGAGCGACAGGAGCGAAATCCCGAAGCAAAGATTTTTCCAGGAAAACGCGAACGTCCGATTCGTACCGAACTGGGGAAGAATCTCCTGCGCCCTCACGATCGGCCCGGCGATCAGCTGTGGGAAGAAGGAAACGAACAGGGCGTAGTCGACGAACCCATCGGTCCTGACCGTTCCCCTCCGGCTGTCGACGAGCCAGGCGATCTGCTGAAAGGTGAAAAACGAAATTCCGAGCGGGAGAAAGATCTCGTGAACAGGCATCGGGAAACCGAAGACGGCCCCGGCGTTTTCGAGAAAGAAGCCGGAATACTTGTAGTATCCGATCAGGGAGAGATTCATCGCGATACCCAGAAGGAGAAGTGCGTCAGCGCAAGGCGCTTCTTTCCGCTGGGTTCCGC
The DNA here is from genome assembly GCA_937957815.1 of uncultured Synergistales bacterium. Taxonomy (GTDB): domain Bacteria; phylum Synergistota; class Synergistia; order Synergistales; family Aminobacteriaceae; genus CALFXN01. The sequence continues at coordinate 20,139 of CALFXN010000638.1, read as the reverse complement.
GGCGAAAGCGACATATTCCCCGTCCTATGATGTAGTTGACGGCGATCGAAAACGACAGGAGCGAAAGATATTTCGGATTCCAGTATGCGTAGAAGAAAAGCGACGCGGCGAGCAGCCACGCGAGGGCGACTCCCGTCCGGCGGTATCGGCAGAACAGCCGCCAGACGCACCACGTGGCGGGCAGGAAGAGGAACAGGAATTCGAACGAGTTGAAGAGCATGCGGTTCGCTCCTTACGTCTCGCTTGGTGTAGCAGGAGCGGCGGAAGGCATTTCGAACGAACGAGACATCGCGTCCCGGGAAACATGCGACATCGCCGCGCTCCGGGATCCCCGTACGGACAAGAAAGCCATCGCTCCGGACGCTGCCTTACTTCGCACGACCCGTTTCATCGCTTCCGGGCGCTCCGCACGACTCGCTCACAGAAATCGAGAATCCGCCCGGCGCTTTCCTCCGGAGTCGGCCATATGCGGGCCGGCGGCGAAACTTCAGACAGATGTCGCCGCGAAACGACTCCGGACAGAACTTTTTTCCACCCTTCGACGTCGCCCGGCCGGACGAGAAGGGTTCCGCCGGTGATCATCTCGCGGACCGCGGGAATGTCGGACGCGAGCACCGGAACACCCATTGCGAGCGCGGTCATGAGCGTCAGCCCCGCGCCTTCCGAGCGCGACGGGAAGAGAAAGCAGTCGCACGAAAGGAGGAACGTCTCCGTGTCCTCCCGATATCCGTGGAACCGGATGCGATCCTTCAGCCCCGAACGCCCGACGCGCTCCTCGAGTTCCGGCAGCAGCGGGCCGTCGCCCACGACGTCGAGGCTCCACCCTGGCGCGTCAAGCCCGCAGAAGGCGTCGACGATGTCGGCGATCCCTTTGATTCGCGTCAGGCGGCCGATGAAACAGAACCGAAGAGGCCTTCCGTCAGCGGCGTGCGGCGTCCAGCGCGCACGGGGCGCGGGAAGGCCGTTCGGGATGACGGCCGCGTTCGGGGGCAGAAAGGGGCGCATCCATTCCCGGACCGTCTCCGAGACGCAGATCGCTCCGTCGGCCTTCCGGTACGGAAAGAGCCCGAAATTCCGCGAATAGAGCGCGTGACACGTCACGACCCAGGGCACGCGGGCGAGGAGAGCCGTCCACCACGCGATACACGCGGGAACGCGCGAGTGCGCGTGAATCATGTCCCATCCCTCACGGCGGACGAGCGATGCCAGCCGGAACGCGCATCGCGCGGCGACGAACGGATTTTTCTGATGAACCGGAAGCGTCAGGTGCTTCGGTCCACCCTCCCTTCCCGCGAGGGATTCGGCGAGCCTCCCTCCGGCCGAGACGACGAGAACGTCGCACCCCGCCGCCGCCTGGGCGGTCGCGAGCCAGAGAACGTGCCGCTCCACTCCGCCCTCGTCCATCTCGGGCAGAAGATGGACGATTCTCATGAGAGCGTTTTCAGGATCCATTCGGCAGCGCGCTTCGCCTCGTTGAAACCGGAGACGGTCGGCGAAACGTCCGAAAGCTCCGGTCCCGAAGCGAAGCAACGGGATGAGGACGGCGTCCACTCCACGAGATACCCTCGTTCGCGGAAGCGGTCGAACATCGCGTCGAACTTCGGAACGCCGAAGACGAAGCGCGACGGGAGCAGACCGAGTCCGGCGAGGCGGAATGCCAGGCGCTGAAGGATCATGTGAAGTCCCTTCTTCCGTCCGACGCGGAGAAGAATGACCCTGTGCCCTGCCGTGACGGCCTCCGAGGCCATTGAGACCGAGTCCTCGGTGCAGAAGATCCGCCTGCAGTGTCCGAGCATCCCGGGGACCGGATTGTACTCGTCGACCGACGCGAGGAGAACCATCCGGACGAAGCTGCGCCCGCGCGCGAGTTCCGTGATCGCGTCTTCCGTTTTCCTTGACGTCCGCCGCGATGTCGTCAGATAGACATCCACCCCCAAGTCGCTCGCACGGTCGACAATCGGCGCCAGCACCTTCGATACCCAGGACGGAGTCACCGCGTAGTTCGCGTCGTCGCCGCCGAGGAGGATTCCCCAAGCGGGCGCTTCCGGATTCTCCGGGGGACTTCGCCGGAGCAGTTCTCCGGCGGCTTCCGCGAGTCTTTCCGGGACTATCGCGTTCGGCGCGCCGAGCGTAGCGAGCGTCGTGACCGTCCGAGGCGGTATCGTCGCGCCCGGCGAAGGATGCCCGGAAACGTCGTGCTCGGGAAGGATCGCGAAGTCGAACGGCTCCGTTCCGAGAACGGACGGCGTCATGATGACGCATGTCTTCGCCCCGAGGACGCGCCCGAGCGCACACGTGAACGGAGCCGCCGAACTCCCCGCCGAGATGACGATAACTCCATCCGGGGACCCGGCCGCATCCGGACGGATCCCGGCGGTTAGCGACGCCGCCCCCGCCCGTTCGAGCCAGCGACGAGCTTCGTCGGCGGTCGCGCGTCCGAGCTTGCGGGCGGCGATCTTCATCAGCAGAAACCGCCGGATGCCGGAGAATCGCGGAACGTCCCGCTCGATCACCCGCGCTCCCGTCGCCGCGGCGATCCAGTGGGCGACGCCCCTGCTCTGGTGCAGGTGCCCGCGGATTCCGTCCGAAAGAATGACGACGAGCGATGGCGACGTCATGCCGGTCACGTCCTTCTATGCTCTCCCGGCGTCGCCGTTTCCGCCGCCGGAACACCCGAGCGTGCGCCGTACGAGCGTCCGGACGTTCTCAAGGTCCTCCGGCGTATTCACGTTCGGGCCTCCGTGCGGGTATTTCGTCTCGCCCACGCGCATGGAATATCCCGATTCGAGGATTCGGAGCTGCTCGAGCGATTCCAGCCGCGAGAGCGGAGTTTCGGGAAGCTCGACGTAGTGCAGGAGGAAGTCCTTCCGGAACCCGTAGATGCCGATGTGTTCGAGATACACGCAGCCATCCGCCTCGTTCCTGCAATAGGGGATCGGCGAACGGCTGAAGTAGAGCGCGTCGCCCCGACGATCGCGGACGACCTTGACGACGTTCGGATCGTTGATCAGCGTCGGGTCTCCGAGCGGAGAACACAGCGTCGCCGAGAGAACGTCCGCGTCGGAGACGAGAATCTGCGCGACCTCGTCGATCATTCGCGAATCGATGAGCGGCTCGTCGCCCTGGATATTGATGACGATGTCAGTATCCATATTGCGCGCGACCTCGGCCACGCGACTCGTTCCGTTCGGATGATCCGGAGACGTGAGCGCGGCTTCCCCGCCGAAAGACCGGACGGCCTCGACGATCCGTTCGTCGTCCGTGGCGACGATGACGTTCCCGAGGAGTTTGGCCCCTGTCGCACGTTCGTAGACGTATTGGATCATCGGCTTGCCGCAGATGTCCGCGAGCGGCTTGCCGGGCAACCGCGTCGACTGGTACCGGGACGGGATTACCCCGAGCACGCGCATTCCGTCACCTTGCGCCCGAAGCCGACGAACGGATGCGAAGGCGGCTGTACTCTTCTGCGCGGGCGCGAATCTTCGAGCGGTCGAGGATGGTCACGTTTTCGACGATCCAGTCCCGCATGGCGCGGCCTTCATCGGTTTCCTGCGAGTAGCTCATGAATTCGAGCGCAATTCCGAGACGCTCCGCGGCTCTCGCGGCGAGGACCGGCCAGATCCTGCCGATGTCTCCGATGATCGGAAGGCTTCCCTCGTGACGGGCGAACGCCGACATCTCCATCCGGAACGGGATCCTGGCGATCTTCGTCTTCGGCAGCCCCTTGTCGATGGCCTCCTGGATCAACTTGCTCTCCTTCTGGATGTCCTGCGCTTTCCTGAGGTTTTCGTCGAGGTCGATGCGGATCAGCGTCTTGTCCTTCAGACTGTATGTTCCGAGGCCCTTCCAGTGGGACCAGATTCCGTGCCCCGTATACGTTTCGAACGGCCCGTCGTGGATCTCCTGCGTCAGCGCTACGGCCGATTCGATGATGATGTCGGCCTCGCCGAGCATCCGCGCCACACGCAGCGAGCGTTCGCCTACGGAGATACTGTCGCCGATCGCGATGCCGATGGCCCCCCCGCCGATCATCTGCGGAATCGTCACGAGAACGGGAAGCCCCTTTTCCGCGCCGATGCCGAGCATCGTCCTGCGGTCGCACCCCCAGCCCGCGACTGTCTCGAAGGGCAGCCCGAGCATCCTCGCGACCGAGAGGATCTCTTCGGCGATCGTCTCGTTCCTGAGCCCCATCGGGTAGGCCATGTTTCCGGCGGCCTTGAGAACGAAGTGTCCCTTCGCCGACTTTCCGCGCCCGATGAGGTCGTCGTCGAGCACCATCTCGGCCCGGATCGCGGCGAGGTCGCCTTCGGACATCTGAGTGAACTCGAAGACGTTTCCGCGGGGCATGAACGCCTCGTCCATTCCGACTTCGGTCGCATTGCACATCTTCACGACGTCGAGCGCCCCGGCCATCTCGTGACCGACGACCGCGGAACTCGTCGTGACGCCGTCGACGATTCCCTTGTCCATGAGCTCCGCGATCAGCGTGGTGACTCCCTCGTGAATGTTCGGACCGCTCCCCGTGACGACGGCGATCTTGCCGCCCCGTTTCTTGACCTCGACGACCCTGTCCGTCGCCGCATCGAGACTCGCGCGCGAACGAGGGTCCAGACTCTCGTAAAACTCCCGCAGAAGCGTATCGTTTACGATTCCGTCCTTCATCGCTATGTTCACTCTCCTCTCACGACATGCACCCGGGGTGTCGCTTCCGGGGGTTCTCCGGATCTACACTCCGTCAAAGCCGGAACGTATTGTACTCCATGCCCGGGCGGACGCTCCCTCGAGATCGCGAAAATACCGCCGGCAGCCTTGCCGGACGCTCTCCCGGACTTTCGGAGAGAGGCTTTCATTCCAGTGCGACGCAATCATCGCCGCGTCCGTGACCCGGACCGACGCGCCGAGAGCGTCGAGACGCCGGGTCGCCTCCGGGAAATCCTCCATGTCGGGACCGTGGCAGATCGGAACTCCGAACGCGGCGGCCTCCATGAGATTCTGTCCTCCCTTGGGAACGAGACTTCCTCCGATGAATGCGGCGTCCGCGACCCCGTAGAGATCGAAGAGCACTCCGATGCGGTCGACGACGAGGATGTCCCACGCCGGCGCGTTTTCCGACAGCAGCGCGACAACGCCGCGCCCTGAGGCGAGCGATCGGATTTCTCCTGCCCGTTCCGGATGCCGCGGGACGATCACGAGTCTTGCATCGGGATGTTCGTTTCTCACACGGGAGAATGCGTCGAGCACGACTTCCTCCTCGCCTCTGTGCGTGCTTCCGGCGAGAAAGACCGCCCCTGGTCCCGAAGGAACCATCCGGCCGACGGCCGCTTTGTCGAAGAGCCGACGCCGCTCGAGGAGCGCGTCGATCTTGCAGTCGCCGATGATCCTGATTCGTTCGGGCGCGACTCCGATCGCGAGCAGACGGTCGACGTCTCCTTCCCCTCTCGCGAGAATCGTGCGGAACCATCCGAAGACGGGCTTCCAGAATGCCGGTCGCTTCATGATCTTCTCGAAGGTCGTCTCTGAAAGTCTGGCGTTCACCAGATACGCGGGAATGTCCCTCCGGTGCAGCTCGTACAGCAGGTTCGGCCACACTTCGGTCTCCATGGTCGCGAAGGCTTTCGGGCGGAGCGCGTCGAGAAAACGGCTGAGAACGCGCGGAATGTCCCACGGGAAGAAGAAGCGCGCATCGAATAGCTCCGCGAGCATCGCATCCGCAACCTCGGCTCCGTTTTTCGTCGTCGTCGAGAGAACGATCGGGAGGTCTGGATCCGCCGCCCTGCCGGCAAGAAACACGGGACGGGCGGTCTGAACCTCTCCGACCGAAACCGCATGGATCCACACGGGAGATCTTTCGCCCAGCGCGCACCGCACGTCCGCGGAGAGAAAACCGCGTCTGTCCCCGAGGCCGAGCGGGTATTTCCGCGAAAGCCACGGATAGGCGAAGGGGTACAGAATCGATGTCAGCAGGCGATAGGTTCCGTACTTCAGTTACGCCACCCCGGCCTTCAGAAGCTCGTGAAGATGGACCATCCCGATCGGGCGTTCCCCCTCCATGATGATGAGAACCGAAATTTCCTTCTCTTCCATGATCCGGACCGCCTCGACCGCAAGCCGGCCGCGCGCGATCGTCCTCGGCTTCCGGGTCATGCCCTCCTCGACGGCGAAGTTCATCGCCTCGACGCCGCAACGCTCGATGAGACGCCGCAGATCTCCGTCCGTAAAGATTCCGACCAGTCGGTCCGAGTCGTCGACGACGCACGTCGCGCCGTAATTCTTCGTCGTGATTTCGAAAAGCGCCTCTTTGACCGGAACGTTCCGGCGAACCACCGGAAGTTTTTCGCCGCTGCCCATGACGTCCTCGACACGCGTCAGAAGGCGCCGCCCGAGGTTTCCCGCCGGATGGAAGAGCGCGAAATCCTCCTCCCGGAGACCCCGCATTTCCGTCACCATGCACGACAGCGCGTCTCCGATCGCGAGCTGCAGCGTCGTGCTGCTCGTCGGCGCGAGGTTGAGCGGTCCGGCTTCACGCGCCACGCCGGAATCGATCAGAACGTCGGCGGTCTCGGCGAGGGGCGACGAGGCTCCCCCGGTGATGGCGATGACCGGAGCGCCGAGCCTTCTGAAAAAGGGCAATATGGCGAGAACCTCGGATGTCTTGCCGCTGTTGCTGATGAAGAGGCCGACGTCTTCCCTGCAGACCATTCCGAGGTCGCCGTGAGACGCTTCCGCGGCGTGAAGGAAAAACGACGGTGTCCCGAGCGACGCGAGCGTCGCGGCGATCTTCCGCCCGATGATCCCCGACTTTCCCATTCCGACGACCACGAGCCTCCCGGAACAGCCGTGGATGAGACGCGCGGCGTCGGTGAGTTCCTTTCCGAGACGCTGCGACGCGCAAAGCAATTCGTTCGCCTCCGCTTCGAGGACGCTTCTTCCGAGATCCAGAAGGCAGTCGTCGGAACATTCGCGTCCTTCCCGCTCACGCGGGAGACAGACCATCATCATTGCCGGGTCACCGTCCGATTCTCCGTGGATTTTTCCTGCGTTTTTTCAGGAGTGTCCCGCAGCGTTACGACGCCGATATCCCCTTTCACGAGATCGTCGATCGCCCTGAGCTGCGCGAGCGTCGTCGAAAGATCCCCGAGCGCGATCATGTTCGGGCCGTCGCTCAGTGCCGCGTCGGGGTCCGGGTGAATCTCCATGAAGAGAGCGTCGATCCCTATCGCGACGGCCGCACGGGCGAGCGGCAGGACGTAGCGGCGGTCCCCGCCGCTCGACGTCCCTCTGCCGCCGGGCATCTGGACGCTGTGGGTCGCGTCGAAGACGACGGGACATCCGAGAGCACGGAGGACCGGAAGCGACCGGAAGTCGACGACGAGCTGGTTGTATCCGAACGACGTCCCTCGTTCGCCGACGAGGACATTCGGATTCCCCGCCTCGCGGATCTTCTCGACGACGGAGAGCATGTCCCAGGGCGCGAGGAATTGCGCCTTCTTGACGTGAACGGGGCGGCCGGTCTTCGCGGCCGCGACGAGAAGGTCCGTCTGCCTGCAGAGGAACGCGGGAATCTGCAGAATGTCCGCAACCTGCGCGACCCTCTCCGCCTGCCATGTCTCGTGAATATCCGTCAGGACCGGAACGCCGGCGCGTTCCCTGATCTCGGCGAGTTCTTCAAGCCCTCTCGCGAGCCCTGGACCGCGGTAGCTCCGGAGCGACGTTCTGTTGGCTTTGTCGAAAGAGGCCTTGAAAATATACGGGATCCCGAGTTCCGCGCATATACGCGCCGTTTCCGTCGCGACTGCGAGTCCGAGTTCGAGCGATTCGAGGACGCACGGTCCTGCGATCAGGGCGAACCGTCCGCGTCCGATTTCCGCGTCTCCGACCCGAACGGGATGCATCGTGTTCATCGTTCTTCCTCCCATCCAAGGGACCGCAGACGGCCGAACACACGCAAACGGGTGTCCCAGCCCAGGGCGGTCGCCGTATGTTCCACAACATGGTCGAGCGCTCCCGGGGCACCGAGTCGCTCGATTCCTTCCCGCGACATTTTTACCCAAAGCGCGGGAGACGTCAGTATTCCGAGCGCGGCATCCGCGATGGCCCGCGCGTTGCGCTCGACGAGGACCTCGGATCCGCCAAGCAGCTTCTTCTGAACGAGTTTGCCCTTTTCGATCGTCGAAACGACGGGAACCCCGAGTCCGGCGCATACCTGGTTCGCCGTTCCGCCGAAGCCGATCAGGATATCGGCTCCCCGGGCCATCGGAGCGAGTGATCCGAAATACAGACGGACACACAGGCCTCTATCGCTGCGCGAACGGATCCGGCCGTCCCCGTCCCTGCGATCGATATCCCACCCGTCCGGGACCAGCTTCGCGAGATCGAGCGTCGGCGCGACGACGACACAGAACAGACACCTCTGACGGACGTGGAGAATCGAGGCGGTCTCCAGAAGGAGTCTCATATCCTCGTACGCGCGGCCGCGACTTCCTGGAAGGAGAAGGACGTTCCACCACGTTCCGCGCCCGGGCCGAATATCCGGCCCCGAAGCGTCCTCCGGCCGCGGAGCCCATGACCCGATCTCATTACTATTATCACAGGTCAGATCCATTATTGGATTCCCTTCGAAGACCGCCGCGACTCCGGATCGCGAAAGCTGCCCGGCCGTCTCGCGGTCCCGCGTCCATGTCATGCGGCTCCTGTGCTTGAGGAGAAAGCGTTCCACGCGCCAGTGCCCGCTCAGATAGACGGTCTTCGCGGTCGCGACGAAAAGCGGAATCTGCCCCTGCCCCCAGAGCGTGTGCATGAGAAGGTATACGTCCCCGACGCAGAGGGGGGTCCGGATCGCGCCACGCAGGGAACGCCACGCTTCCATCTGCGATCCGATATTCCGGAAGAGTCCGGCGCGGATATCCTTCCAGAGGTCCAGAAGACTGTATTTCACGACGCCCCCCGTCGGCGAGTCCGCCGGAACGGAGTCGATCCTGATCCCGCGCTGCGCGTAGAGTTCCCCCTTTCCCACGATCGGGAAAGCGCCGATGTCGGCCTCAGGGAATCTCGCTCGGAGCTTTTCCGCCAGAAGCGCGCCCATGGAGTCCTCCCCGTACCCGTTGGAACACACGACGATCCGCGGCCGGAGCCGTGACGCGAGAAGCGACATGAATCGCGGCTCGTCGTCGACCCGGGCGGAGATGAGCGGGACGAGAAACGGAACTTTCGGGACATATTCCACCGGAAGATTGTAGACGTCCTTTTCCGTACACAGGATCACGTCCGCGTTCGCGGCTTTGAAAACGCGTTCGACGCGCCGCATGTCGTCCGCGCAGTACCGGTGATGGTCCTTGAAGACGAGATTGTCGCAACATACGATGCCGGAGTCCGAAAGAAGCCGGTGAAAGCTCGATGGATTCCCGATCGCACAGAAGGTGACGCCGCGCGTCCCCCTATCCGGGACGGACGAAGGCCCCCATTCTCCGTCCCATGTACGCCATTCGCTGACGACGATCCGCGACGTAAAGAGCCTCTCTTCCGGAACATACCGGGTGACGCGCTCGCGAATCGCCGCGATGTGCTCCGTCCGGACCTGATCCACCTTCGTGATGACGACCGCATGCGCCCTCGAAACCGATTCGACCGGCTCGCGCAGGATTCCCGCCGGCGCCACGCAGTCGTTCCCGAACGGGCAGCACGCGTCGATGAGAACGATATCGACGTCCCTTCCGAGTCGCCTGTGCTGGAACGCGTCGTCCGCGACGACGATTTCGACCCCCATGTCGTGAAGGAGCTCGACGTCGCGGAGACGGTTCTTCGAGACGGCGACGGGAACGTCCGGAAGCCGCGACGCGAGGAGGAGCGGTTCGTCGCCGACGACCTCGCGGCTTCCCTGATCCCCCCGGATGACGACGGGTCTGTCAGTGCGCCCGCCGTATCCCCGGCTGACGATCCCCACGTGCAGTCCCGACGAGGAGAGCGTACGGGCCAGCATTTCGACGAAGGGCGTCTTGTTCGTCCCCCCGAGCGTGACGTTGCCGACGCTGATGACGGGGAGTGACGGCTCGTACACCGGCAGAAGTCCGTGATCGAAAAAGAAATTCCGCATTCCGGCCATCTTCCGGGCGACGAACCCCAACGGCCGGAAGATGACGAACGGACTGCGCGCGCTTTCTCCGCGCGCATACGCGAGATATCTCGCAAGTACAGAATGGAACAGCGACGCCGACGTCCGTTCCCTATCCGACATGGCCCGACTGAATGGAACACAGGTGGGAATAGAAGCCACCGCACCGGAGGAGTTCGTCGTGCGTCCCCTGTTCGGCGATCCGTCCGTCGCTGATGACGAGAATTCTGTCGGCATCGCGGACGGTCGACAGCCGGTGTGCGATGATGAACGATGTTCGCCCTTCCATCGCGTTCCGCATCGCCTCCCGGATTCGCCGCTCGACATCGAGATCCAGCGACGACGTGGCCTCGTCGAGGATGAGAATTCTCGGATCCCGGACGATCGCGCGCGCGATCGCGACACGTTGGCGCTCTCCGCCCGACAGCGTCACGCCGCGTTCTCCGATCTCGGTATCGTATCCCTTCGGAAGACGGACGATGAAGTCATCGATCCCCGCGATCTCCGCGGCCCGCCGGACGCGATCCTCCGTGGCGTCGGGAACTCCGTAGGAGATATTGAACCTGAACGTTCCCTTCATGAGAAGCGGATCCTGGGGGACGATGCCGATCTGGCGCCGGAGCGTCGCGAGGTCCATTCTCCGGACATCGACTCCGTCGATGAGAACCCGTCCGCCGTCCGGATCGTAGAATCTCGGAATGAGATCCACGAGCGTCGATTTTCCCGCGCCCGTATGTCCGACGATCGCGATCTTTTCCCCGGGCTCGGCTTCGAAGCTGACGCCTCTGAGGATCGGAGCGTCGGGCGTGTACGAAAACGACACGTTCTCGAGCGCGACACGTCCCCGGATCGCCGGAAGGATCACGGGGTCCTCCGGGGATTCGATATCGACGGGCGTATCGAGAACGTCGAAGATCCGCTCGAGCGACGCCTTGCCGAACTGGATCGAACTCAGCACGCCCGTGAAGACCCGTATCGGCTGGACCAGAAATCCGAGATACCCCAGAAACGCGACCAGTTCGCCCGGGGTCAGTTCGCCCCTGATGACGTCCCGTCCACCGAGCCAGAGGATCGCCGCGAGGGTGACGATGAGCAGCACTTCGATGACGCCCGTGAGCGCGGCCTGGACCTTGACCCCACGAAGCAGCGCGTCGAAGTTCGAGACATTCCGCACGCGGAACCGTTCGAGTTCGAGATCTTCGGTCGCGAACGACCGGACGATCCGTATCGCGGAAAACGCCTCCTGAACGATCGACGAAACGAGCGCGATCTGCTCCTGGATCTCGTGTCCGACGCGGCGGAGCTTTTCTCCGGCCCGGTCAAGGACAAAGACACAGAGCGGAAGGATCGCGAACGTGAGAAGCGTGAGGCTCCAGTTGATATAGACGAGAAAGCCGAGCATTCCGAGGAACGTCGTCCCCTGAACGACGAGATTCACGACAACCGACGTGACGAGCGTCTGGAGCACGGTCACGTCGTTCGTCACGCGGGACATCAGTTCCCCGACTCTCGCGCCGTAGAGATATCTCAGGGACATGCGCTGCATGTGATCGTAGAGTCGGATCCGGAGTTCCATGACGATTCTCTGGCCGACCCAGTTCATGAGGTATTGGTGACCGTATGCGGCGAGGGCCTTTCCGAGAAAAAGGAGGATGATCGCCACAGGAAGGAGATTGAGCATCACCATGTTCCGTGCTATGAGGACGTCGTCGACGACGTTCTTGATCAGCCAGGGCGGGATAACCGTACAGGCGGACGCGACGAGCATGCAGGCGATCGCCGACAGGAAACGCCCCGTATAGGGACGCAGCAGTCTGATGAGACGCAGGTAGGGATGGTCCCGATCGATCATCGTTTCTCAATCAACCTTTCGATGTGGGTGACGAGCTCCCTCGCCGCGCCTTCGCCACCCGTCGCGGAGAGTTTCCCGAGGTCGTCGCGAATGCCCCGCAGCCGATCCGGATTCCGCAGAAGCGACTTCAACGCCCCGGCGACGTCCGCGGGCACGACATCTCCGACGAGTTCCCCTACGACCTCATGACCCGCTATGCGGTTCGGCCATGAAACAAACGGGGACGCCCGCCTCTTGCCCGAAAGAATCCGCCTGACGAGGCTGTTCCCTCCCGGAAGAACGCGTAACAGGTTCCAGACACCGGAAACGGGAATGTACGGGATGAATGAAAACGGAGCGACGACGAGGAACGGAACACGGCTGTGCATGAGTTCCAGCGTGTTCGTTCCCGGTTGCGTCACCGCGAGATCCGCCCACGACATGGCGTCCGCCGACGATCCGACGGACGGCGTCAGTCCGGCCGCTTCCCATCGTCCGTATTCCTCGGAATCCGCAAAGGGATGAAGGAGGATCCTGATTTCGACATCGGGGAACTCCTCCCGGACATCACGAAACACGTTCTCGACGAACTGCAGGGACGCTTCACGGATTCCCTTCCGACTTCCGGGAAACACGATGATCCGTTTTCCGCTGCGACGACCGGTCGCCGTACCTTCGTCCGCATCTCCGCCACCCGCAGGCCTCACCGTATCGCGTACGAGGTCGCCCGCGAGGAAGAGCCGCCGGGAGCGGACGCGCAGCGATTCCGCCATCCGGGGATACGCGGTCGCAACCAGGTCGCACCGGTCCATCCCCTTCTTCGGACCATATGCGTAACAGACGAGGGGGATGTGTCTCCTCCACGAAAGGAAACGGCCGAACACCAGGTCTCCTCCGAGCTGAACGATGACATCGGCCGTCCTGCGCGACATCTCCCGCAGCATCGGAAAAAACGGAAGCGGACCGATGACGTCGCCGACATCCATCGACGCCGCGATCTCCCTCTCCCTTCCACTCGAATACTGGCACGGGAGTATCCAGACGTCAATCGCGTGCCCACGTTTCGAAAGTTCCGCGGCGAGCGGCCGGACCCATCCCTGAAGTTCTCCGGGACCGTTCGTGAGGAGCGCCGCCTTCATCGGTCCCGCCCCGCACAGAGTCCGAGGACGGACGTCGCCCAGAGCCGGATGCCCCCCGAGCGTCCCATGAGAACACGCGTCCGTTCGATCGCCGCGTCCTTCCGTGCCCTGAAGGTCTCGTCGCGGAGGTACATCCGGAGCGTTTTCTCCACGGCCGAAGGCGTCGCCCGATGCTGCAGGAATTCGGGAAAGACCTCCTCCCCCGCGAGGACATTCGGCAGAGAAACGAACGGCGTGCGCACCAGAAGCCTGAAGAGAAGGGCCGAAAACCACGAGACGCGGTAGACGACCGCCATGAACCTCCCGAGCAGGAGCGCTTCGACCGAGGCCGTACCGCTCGCGCCGACGACCGCGCGGCATCGGGCCATCAGATCCCGCCCGTCCCCTTCGTCCGTTTCGAGATCTTCCGCCGCTTTCCGGATCTTTTCCCTCCACCGGGGCGCCAGACCGGAAGCGACCGAAACAATGGGACGAACTCCCCACGACCGGCTGTCGCGAGCGACCGCGAGCATCAGCGGCAGGAGACGCCTGATCTCGCTGTCGCGGCTTCCGGGAAGGAACGCGACGGGGATTCCGTCCGCCCCATCCCCGGCGACGCGTCCGGAAGGTGCGCATCGGTCCATATCGTCGACGAGGGGATGTCCCGCCCACGCGCTCCGCACGCCGTGCTTCACGAGAAACTCGTGTTCGAACGCGAAGAGCGGAAGACACAGATCGACGTTTCGCGCGAGGCCTTTCACGCGCCACTTCCGCCACGCCCACACGGTCGGCGGCGCGATATACGCGACCGGAACGCGGCAGGCCAGTCGTCTGAGAGCTGCGATCAGCGGGAGGTGGAAATCGGGGCTGTCGATGACGACGACACAGGATGGCCTTCGCTCTTCGATCGCGGCAACGATGCGCTCCCGAAGACGCAGGAGACGCGGCAAGGCTACGAGCGCGTCAGCGATGCCGAAAATTCCGAGTTCCGCGGAGGAAAAAAGAACTTCGCCCCCCGCCGCCCCTCCTTTTTCTCCGAGCATTCCCCACAAAGGCTCATCGTATCCGAGGGTTCTCAGGGAACGGATGAGCGAGGCGGCGTACTGATCGCCCGATGCCTCGCCGCAACTCAGGAAGATCGACACGCGGCTCTTCCCCGGTTCACGGGCACGAAGCTTCTCCGGAGGCGATTCCGGTTACGGAGATGCCGTATTCCTCCGCGAGACGCGAACATTTTCCAGGGTCGAGAACGATCGTCCGGCCCGTCTCGACGGCGAGACAGGAAATTCCGGACTCGCGCATGATATCGAGAGTCGTCGATCCCATCGTCGGGAGGTCGTAGCGCTCGTCCTGATCCGGCCGCATCATCTTGACGACGCACCCGCCGCGTCCGTTCTCCCGGAGGATGCGTCCCGCCCTGCGGATCGTCTCGTCGGTCCCCTCCATGGCCTCCACGGCGACGACCGCACCGCCGCGCACGACGACGGTCTGTCCGAACGAGAGCGGAAGGAGAACGCGCAAAATCCCGCGGCCGTAAAGAATGTCGGCCCGTTCCGTCTCGTCGGGCACGCGACCGAAGAGACGTCCCTCCCCCGCAAGCATGTCCGGAATCAGGTCCCGATAGGAAATGACGGGGATTCCGACTCTTTCGATCGCGGCGAGGACGGCTCCGAGGAGGGAGTGGTCGTCCCGCGCAGCGGTCGTCTTCAGGATGTTCCGCAAAAAAGGATCCAGTTTCTCCGGAACGAAACAGAGCTCCTTCGGAACGCGTCCGGCGAGGACGATCGCGCCGACTCCTTCGGTCCGCATGTCCGAAAGCGCCCATCCGAGATCTGGGGATGGAAATGTCTTGAGGGCGCAGGGAATCGTCCGGAACGATCCGGTTTCCGCGCGCAGGGCATAGACGACTGGGCGCCCCCCCCGTTCCGAGATCCGCGCCGCCACGAGAAGCGGCAGCGCACCGTCTCCGGCGATAACGGCGATCGTTTCGTGCAACGGTATCATTCCTCTCTCAGCGTGTTCATTCGACCGATCCCACCTGGGATCCGATTTCAGTCGGCCTTCCGGATGAAAACCGCCCCAAGAACGATGAACGTGATGTTCGGCAGCCATGCGGCGAGCATCGGCGGGATGTTTCCCGCTTCTCCGAGCGCCCGCGAAAACGACATCAGGACATAGTAGGCGAACACGATCATGATGCAGAGTCCGAATCCGATCCCCGAACCTCCGCGTCTCGGCGTGCGGACTCCGATGCTCGCTCCGAGAACGGCAAGGATCAGCGTCGACCACGGAACGGAAAGTTTCAGGTGAAAGAGCACCCACAGGGGCAGAAGGTTCGCACCCTGCGCTCTGAGAATATTGATGTGCGCGAGCAGTTCGATCGAACTCATTTCGGCGGGTCTCCGCGAGGCCTTTTCGAGCTGTTCGGGCGAAAGGTTGAGCAGCAGCCGCTGTCGGTCGAAGCGGAACAGGAGGCTGACTTTCCCGCTATCCCGGACTTCGAAGACTTCTCCCTGTTCGACCCACCATTCCCCGCTCCTCCACGTCCCTCTCTGCGCCGTGGAAATCCGGCGCAGCTTTCCAGCGTCGAACTCCTGGACAAGAATATCGCTCATCAGTCCCTCCCTCGGGCGGAGCTTCCCGAGGTACAGGACCCTCTTGAGTTCCCCGTTCTGCTCGTCCTTCAGAAAAACCCGCTCCTTCAGAACCGACGGACGCTCCTGGAGGATCTCGTACTTCATGAGATTCTCCGAAGCCCTGTTCGAAAACGGAACGATCGACTCATTCCCGACGAGCGTGAGGACCGCAAGAGCGGCGGAAATTCCGACGACCGGGCGCAGAACGCGACGGAACGAGATGCCGGCCGCCTGAATCGCGACGATTTCGCTGTTGACCGAAAGTCGCCCGAATGTCAGAAGCGTCGCCAGAAGCGACGACATCGGCACGGTCATCAGGATGACCTCCGGCAGGCGATAGACAAACAGGCGGGCGACGACGAGAAGCGACACTCCCTTTTCGATAATGAGGTTTGCGGCCTGGAAGAGCAGGTCTCCCGCTATGAAGATGATAGTGAACGCCATGATTCCGAAGACAAACGATCCCGCCAGTTCCCGGATGATGTATCCGTCGAGAATTTTCATTCCCGGAATCCTTCGGGCTCCTGCGGAAACGCCCGTAAGGTTCGGCATCGTCACTCCCGCCTCTCCGACCGTACGGTCGAGATGTCACCAGTTCCTCCGGAAGTCTCCGCGGACATCCCGCAGGTTGCGCCGTTCAGCCGGATGATGTGTTCGGCGATATCGCGGACCGCCCCGTAGCCGCCGCGCGACTTCGAGACAAAGCGCGCCGCGTTTCGGACATCATCCTCCGCATCCGCGACGGCGCAGCCAAGCCCGGCCCACCGGATACACTGGAGGTCGTTCACGTCGTCGCCGGCATACGCGATCTCCTCCGCGGCCAGGCCAAGGCTCGCCGCGAGCTCCTCCAGCGCAGGGAGCTTGTTCTTCACTCCGTTGAAGAGAAGGTGGATTCCGAGTTCTCCGGCCCTTCGCGCCGTCGCCGCCGAATACCGCCCGCTGAGAATGGCGACCTCGACCCCCGATGCCCGGAGACGTGCGATTCCCATTCCGTCGCGGACGTGAAATCGCTTGAATTCGTTTCCCGCTCCGTCCAGGAAGACGGCGCCGTCGGTCAGCGTTCCGTCGACGTCAAGTACCAGAAGACGAATCGCCGCACTCATCCGACCCTTTTCCGGATATGATCGCGTCATGTTCCGAGGATGCCCCCTTCGCGCGCCACAACGCGACGCCCCGTTTCGACCCGGAGATGAAATCGAGAATATCGCGGACAACAGTTTCCTGCGACTCTTCACGCAAACGAACGGCCGCGTCTCTGAGGAGAAGACCCGAACGGTACAGGTGGGCGTACGCGTCCTTGATCGCCGTGCGTTGTTCGCGGCCGAATCCCGCTCTGCGAAGCCCGACGACGTTCAGCGCCTCGATCCGCGCGGGGTGTCCATCCACCATCAGGAACGGAGGGATGTCCTTCACGACCTTGCTGAGTCCCCCGATCATGCACAGTTTTCCGACGCGCGTGAACTGATGAAGTCCCGCCATGCCGCCGATCACGGCTCCGTCGCCGACCGACGAGTGTCCCGCGAATCCGGCCTTGTTGGCGACGGTGACGTTTTTTCCGATTTTCACGTTGTGTCCGACATGAACGCCTTCCATGAGAAAGCATCCGTCACCGACGGATGTACAGGTTCCTTCTCCGGTCGAACGATGGATGGTCACGCTTTCGCGGATGATCACGCCGTTGCCGATGCGGACCCAGGTTACCTCGCCCTTGAAATCGTGGTCCTGCGGCTCTCCTCCGAGAACGGCGTTTTCCGCGATCGTACAGTCTCTCCCGATCTCGACATAATCCCTGATCCGAACGAATGCGGCGAGTTTCGTTCCCACTCCGATGATGACGTTTCCCGAAACGACGCAATAGGGTCCGATCTCGACGCCGTCGCACAACACGGCCTCCGGGGCCACAAGAGCCGTCGGATGAATGCAAACGGCCATGCCTGTCAATCTTCTTTCTTCAGCTTGTACGCCGCCATGAAGCTCATTTCGGCTTCGGCCGCGATGTCGTCCCCGACGCGCCCCGTCGTTCGCACCTTCCCCATCATCCCGCGGACTTTCAGGAGCTCCGCGGTCGTGACCAACTGATCGCCCGGACGTACGGGCTTCCGGAACTTCGCCTTCTCGATCCCCGTCAGATACGTCACGAGTCCCTCGGCTCCGGGCCGTAACGTCAGCATCATCGCGGCGACCTGCCCCATGGCCTCGAGGACGAGAACTCCCGGCATCACCGGCTCCGTCGGGAAGTGCCCCGGAAAGAACGGCTCGTTCATCGTCACGTTCTTGAGCCCGACGACCCGGGTCTCGCTGTATTCGAGTATCCTGTCCACGAGAAGAAACGGGAATCTGTGCGGCAGACTCTTCAGTATCGTATCGATATCGTACATCCCACACGCCTCCTTACTGGCGAAGAATAAGCGCTCTCAGCGCACGGACGAGACGAAGGTGCATCTCGTGCCCCGCCATGAACGCAATCACACGCGCCCGCAGCGGCCGTCCCACGAGAACCAGATCCCCGATGAGATCGAGCACCTTGTGACGCACCGGTTCATCGGGAAACCGAAGTCCTCCCTTTGCGCGGACGCTTCCCGTGCGGTCGCCGAATACCGTCGCGTTTTCGAGCGATCCGCCTTTGGCAAGCCCCCTGCGGTACAGCATTTCGATCTCGGAATCAAGAGCGAACGTCCGCGCCGGCATGATCCCGGACGCGAACGAGTCGGGGTCCGGACGTATCGAAAACGCCTGCGTCCCGATGTCGGGGATCGACGGATACCGGATGATGTAGTCGATCCGGAAGATATCCGACGGAAACGCTCCGACGAATCGCTCTCCGCCGGCATCCGACAATGCGACCGGAACAGGCGGCGAGAGGAATTCCAAAGCTCCGTCGCGTTCCGCGATCCCGGCTTCGAGGATCATCCCGCCCCATCCCGCGGCACATCCGTCGAGGGCCGGAATCTCGAATACATCGCCCCCGGCGGAGGATCCGACATCTTCGCTCCTGACGGCGATCGTCATCGAATCCACGTCAAGCCCTCCCGCCGCGGCAAGGAGGTGTTCGACGGTCTTCAGGTGCGTCCCACAGGGAAAGATGAGATCGGTTCCGCGCGACGTGCCCGAAGGAGTCGCATCTTCCACTCCGTATTCTCCCTGCGGGAGGTCGAATCGTATCCCCGGAGATCCGAAATTCGGCGAAAGGCGGACGGAAAAAGGTCGTCCCGTGTGAAGTCCGTTTCCGCCGCAGACCACATCGCGCGAAATCGTCCGACGGCGCGACATGCCGACGGCAGCGGATGCACGGGATGTCATCTTCCGACTGCCTCTCCGCCGGGATCTTCGGAGGTCGTATGCTTCGACTGGGACACGCGTTCAAGACGACGGACGCGTTCGAACAGTTCCGGCAGTTTTTCTGTCAACGCGAATATCCTGAACGTGCGACGATGTTCCCTCGCAGGGAATCCGGACACGGTCGCACCGGCGGGAACGTCCTTCGTCACGCCCGCCATCCCCGCGACCTGGGCGCCTCTGCCTATGCGGACGTGGTCCGTGACGCCGCTCCTGGCGGCGAGAACGACGTTGTCTTCGACGACAACGCTTCCGGCGACACCCGTCATGGCCACGACGATGCAGTTCTTCCCGACAACGGTATTGTGTCCGATGTGAACGTGGTCATCGATCTTGGTGCCGTCCCCGATCTCCGTATCCGCGATCGTCCCTCTGTCGATCGTCGTGCACGCACCGATTTCGACGGAATTTCCGATGACGACGCCGCCGAGCTGCGGAATCTTTCGGGGACCGTCCGGTCCGGTCCGGAAGCCGAAACCGTCGGCTCCGATGACGGTTCCTCCGTGAATCAGCGACCCGGTTCCCACGGAGCAGCGATCCATGATTCCGACGTGAGGCTCCACGATCGTTCCGCTGCCGATTCTGCACGAAGCCCCGACCGATACATGCGAGAGAAGGCGTGCACCGGACTCGACGATCGTCCCGTCCCCGATGCTGCAGAGGGGACCGATCCAGGCATCCGGGTGAACGGACGCTTTCGGGGAAACGACCGAGGACGGATGAACTCCTTTCCGGACGTCGTCGGCAACCGAAAGACTTTCGAAAAAAAGCAGGATTTCCGGCAATGCGGCCTTGGGATCATCCACGATGACGCCATTCCGTTCCCCCAAGAAGAAGGGAGCCGGAGCGATGATGAGAGCTTCGTCCCCAGGCATTTCCGAGAGTTTCGCGTCCCAGAGGATACAGATGGCCTCTCCGTCGGCGTCGCGAGGCGACGTCAGGCGATCGACGACGCAACCGGGATTCCCGACGACACGTCCTCCAACGTTACGGGCGATCTCTGCAAGTGTGACTCCCTGTGACAGTTTCATCCAGTACCCTCCTGTCGCGGCGCCGTTCGAACGTACCCGTCTAGTCCCGGCGACATCTTTCAGAGATTCCCGATCGCCC
>CALFXN010000637.1 GCA_937957815.1 uncultured Synergistales bacterium | reverse complement strand
GAAACGGCGGGCAATCTTTCCCCATCCCGGTTCCGTCGTGATCTTTCCGTTCGCGAACACTGTCCTGCCCCGAACGATCGTCCGCTCCGGCTTTCCGAAGACCCTCCATCCGTCGAAGACGCGCGCGCTCGCGCGGCACCGGGTGAACATCTCGTCTTTCGAGATCGTCTCTTCGCGTTCAGGATCGATCAGGACGAAATCCGCATCGGCCCCGAGCGCAATGATACCCTTTTTCGGATAAAGCCCGAATACCTTCGCCGGGTTCGTGCAGATCAGCTCGATCATACGCCGCAGAGATATCTTCCCTTCGCGGACAGCCGTGTACATGAGCGGAAGGCGAGTTCCGAGCCCAGGAAATCCCGCAGGAGGAATGAAGATGTTTCCATCCCCCTTCAGTTTTTCTTCCTCAGTGTACGGCGCATGATCGCTTCCGATGAAGTCGATGCTGCCGTCGCGGACGAATTCCCACATACCCTTGCGCTCTTTCTCGCTCCGGACCGGGGGGTTGCACTTGGCGAACGGACCGAACCGGTCGAGTGCGTCCGTGTTGAGAAACAGATACGACGGACACGTCTCGGCAAACGCGCGGACTCCGCGTGCACGCGCCTCGTTCACAAGCTCGACAGCGCGCGGGGTGGAAATGTGACAGATCTCGACGGTCGCTCCGGTTTCCTCGGCAAAGAGCAGAACCTTCGCCGTGGCTTCGATCTCGCAGATCGGAGGACGGGAACGTTCGTGGTCCTTTGGAGTCGTCTGTCCCGCGGCGGTCATGTTCCGGATGTTGCGCTGGATCATGGCGTTATTTTCCGCGTGAAAGGCGCCGATAACTCCGGATTCCGCGATTTTCCTCATGACCTCATAGAGATCGGGCGTATCGGGCGCGGTCAGGCCTACGAACTCGGCTTCGCGTCCTTTCGGCGCTTCATGGAGAAAGGTCTTGAAGGCGACGATTCCCGATTTCGAACACGGAACGATCGAATCGATCCGATCCATTCCCGCCGCGCCGAAAAACGCGACATCGACGACGGATTCCGATGCGGCCAGGCGCATACGCGCCTCGACAACTCCCGGCGAATAGGGAGGCGGCGAAGAGATCGGCATCTCCATGATCGTTGTGACGCCGCCAGCGGCGGCATCGCACGTTCCGGAGTGGAACGTCTCTCGTTCATCGTGTCCGGGAGCCCTGATATGAACGTGCGGATCGACGGTTCCGGGAAGAACCATCTTTCCTTCGGCATCGATGATTTCTCTCCCTTCGATGTCGTCGAGCGTAATAGCCGCCACGACACCGTTCCGGATTCCGAGGGAACAGACAACCGGGGCATCTTCGCCCAGACAGACGGCGCCTCTTCTGACAACGAGATCGAACATTCG
>CALFXN010000636.1 GCA_937957815.1 uncultured Synergistales bacterium | reverse complement strand
AGAAAATAGGTGTTCTCGCGGAACCATGCGTATGTGTTTATTTTGTTGAACGTGACGCAGGGCTGAAAGATATCGACCAGTGACACGCCCTTGTGGAGAATGGCCCTTCCGATCACGCCCGCCATGTGATCGATATTGCCCGCGAACGCCCGCGCGACGAACGTCGCTCCCTGGACCAGCGCGGCGGCGAGCGGATTGAACGGCTCTGCGCGGACCCCCCTGCGCTGCATGGGAGTCACGAATCCCCGCGGGCTCGTCGGTGACGCCTGTCCCTTCGTCAGGCCGTACACCATGTTGTTGCACACGAGCACCGTCAGGTCGGGATTCCGCCGCAACGTGTGCGTAAAGTGATTTCCTCCCTCTCCGTACATATCGCCGTCGCCGCCGACGGCAATCACCGTCAGCTCGGGGTTCGCCGCCCGGATTCCGGTGGCCGCGCAGAGCGCCCGACCGTGAAGCCCGTTGAAGAAGTTCGAACGGAGATAATGCGGCATCTTCGCGGCCTGTCCTATGCCGGAGACGAGAACCACCTGACCGGGAGAGAGACCGAGATCGAGAAGCGCCTTTTTGAGGGCGTCGAGAACGGCGTAGTCACCGCATCCGGGACACCAGGAAAGTTCCGTGTGGTCCATATCGAACGGATTCGCCCGCGTCATGCTCCATCACCTCCTTCAAGGATCGCGGACAGACGACGTACCGTTTCCTCGACCGAAAACTGAAATCCGTCGCTCTTCAGTATCGAATGTCGGGCCTCGACGCCGAACGTCGCGCGCAGCAGGCGCCGGAATTGTCCCGTCGCGTTGCCTTCGAGGACGACGACGCGCTTCGCCGCGGCGAGAAAGGCCCCGGCAGCCTCGTGAAGCGGATAGACCTGTTCGAACGAGAGGACTGCCGTGTCGCTTCGTCCGAGAAGATCGATCGCCTCGCGCGCGATCTCCCGCGTCGAACCGAAGCAGACGAGCAGAGTCCCGTAGTCCTTCGGCCCGTAGAGCATCGGGGGAATCGATTCCTTCCGGAGACCGTCGAGTTTTCCGAGGCGTTTCGCGTTCATCGCGACACGTACGTCGACATCCTCTGAAATATGCGCTTCGGCATCATGTTCGTGACTGTCCGCCCCGACAAGTCCTTCGCCGTACCCGGGAACACCTCTCGGCGATATTCCGTCCGCACCTGGCGCATACCGCTTGTACTCCGGCCGTGTCGGTTCGATCCGCCCGACGGACGACAGAAGGCTCATATCCGGAATCGCGACGTCATAGAGCGTATTCATCAGGTATTGATCCGTCAGCACGATCACGGGCGTCTGGTATCGCTCCGCGATGTCGAAGGCCCTCGCCGTGAGGCTGAACGCGGTTTCCACCGACCCGGGAGCGAAGATCGCCCGCGGAAATTCTCCATGCCCGGAATAGAGCGCCAGTTCGAGATCCGCCTGTTCCGTCCTCGTCGCCATTCCCGTAGCCGGCCCGGGTCGTTGCGAAAGATGCACGACGACCGGCGCTTCCATGATGCCTGCGAGGCTGATTCCTTCCGCCATCAGGGCGAAACCGCCCCCCGACGTCGTCACGAGCGGGCGAGCCCCCGCATACGCGGCCCCGACAGCCATATTGATCGCCGAAGGTTCGTCTTCCACCTGCTCCACGACGACGTGAAAACGCTCCGAATGCGTCGAGAGAAACGTCAGAACTCCCGTGGCCGGAGACATCGGGTACCCGGCCACGAAGGAACATCCGCCGGCTACCGCGCCGAGTGCTACGGCGTCGGAACCGTCGAGCAGGATCCGATGCGCCGGAGATGCGCCGGTCTTCCGGAGGACCGGCGTCGAATCGTTCCGAAGTTTTTCCCCGAAGCGATATCCTCTCGAACATGCGTCCGCATTCTTTCCGACGATATCGGCCCTGTCTCCGAAGAACCGGCCGATTTCGTCGAGGATCTCCTGAATCGGAATGCCGACAAGACCGAGAACGATGCCCGCCACCGCCATATTCGCGTACACCTTCCCGCCGAGTTCCTTCGTCATATCCTCGAGCGGGACATTCACGAACGTGACACCGGTTTCCACGAACTCATCCCCGAAAATGCCCGCGTCCGCGACAATTGTCGTCCCGGAGCCAAGTCTCCGGCGGATATTCGTCCGAACTCCCGGAGTGAGCGGAAAAAGAAAGTCAATGCGTTCTGAAAACGCCCGAACATCGTTCGTTCCGATGCGAATCTCGGTGGAGTTGTTCCCGCCCCGAACGCGGGACATGTACTCGCGACTCGCAAAGACGTGAAATCCCGCCCGACGCAACATGCCGCAGAGAAATTCCTCGACCGTCTGTATGCCCAGTCCGGCGGCGCCGCTGATGACACAGGAAATATCGCTGTTCATTTCGCCCCTCCTTCGATTGAGTCATGAATGACTGTCGCAAATATACACAACAGACCCGAAGTATGCACGGGGAAGAAACGACTCTGCTATAATTTCTTCCGGTACTTGGCACATTCACGATTTTGCGAGACGGAGGTGAATCAGTATGGGGAAGTTTCGATGCCTTGAGTGCAAGTCTGAGTTTGAACTTGAGGACGGCGCCCCCGTCAAGAAGTGTCCTGACTGCGGCAGCCATTTCCTCGAGTTCCTGGGGGGAGAGCCTCTCAAGCGCGGGAAATCCTGGAGTTCAAAAACCTTCAGTGTCGGCGGGGGCGTTCAGTAGGCCTTTGGAGAAACGAAAAAGCCGGAGCTCGATAGCTCCGGCTTTTTCGTTTCAAAGCCTGAATCCTACCTTTTGGGTTCCGCTTCCGGACGCCTGAGCGCTCCGAACGCTTCGAGAACCATCATGATCGCAAGGACAAAGAGAACAATCGCCACCACGACGAGAAGGTAGTTCGGCGTCGCCGACTTCAGCTGGCCCGAGACGAGGAAGTACAGGGCAGCGACGGTCGTCGCGAGCATGAACCACATCGGAAGCATCAGGAAGGTGTTGCTCTTCTTGAGTCCCTTCGCGACCCAGACGGAGATCGCAAGGAGCACGAGGGCGCCAACGAGCTGGTTCGCCGCTCCGAAGATCGGCCAGATGGCCGCCCA
Organism: uncultured Synergistales bacterium; assembly: GCA_937957815.1. Classification (GTDB taxonomy): domain Bacteria; phylum Synergistota; class Synergistia; order Synergistales; family Aminobacteriaceae; genus CALFXN01. The sequence continues at coordinate 12,444 of CALFXN010000636.1, read as the reverse complement.
CGCCGGGATTACCTTTCCATCCGGGGCATGGGTCTTGAGAAGCAGCAGCGCCATGGAAGCGGCGACGGTCACGATCGTCGCGGTATAACGGTCGACCTTCATGTTGAAGAGTTCCTGGATCTGATACCGCGCGAGACGCGTCGCGGTATCGAGGGAGGTCAGAAGGAACGTGTTGATCGCGAGAAGTCCGAGCGACTTGCCCACGACCGGATCGATTCCGACAAGCTCGGCGAACTTTCCGAAACCGGCCCCGTAGGTGGAAACGGGGTCGTTGTTGACGAGCGCTCCGGAGATCATGACGGTACCGAGGGCGATGACGGCGACGACGCCCTCGAGAAGCATCGAGCCGTAGCCTACGAGCGTCGCGTCCTTTTCCTTGCGGATCTGCTTCGACGTCGTACCGCTGCCGACAAGTGCGTGGAATCCGGAAAGGGCGCCGCAGGCGACGATGATGAAGAGCATCGGCCACAGGTACTGGCCGCCCGCGACATACCCCTTGAACGCGGGAAGAGTGACCTGGAACTTGCTGCCCATGAGCATTCCGACGGTTCCGATGATGACCGCGAAATAGAGGAAGTAGGACGCGAGGTAGTCGCGAGGCTGAAGCAGGAGCCAGACGGGAAGGACGGACGCAAGGAAGATGTACCCGGCGAGCCACCATCTCCATGTTTCCATGCTCGCGCCGAAGGTCGCCTTCACCCATGCCGCGTTGTTGCCGTACCAGCACGCGTAGATGATGATCGGGACCATGATGACCGTCATGAGCCAGAGAGGCGTATTGTATCTGTAGATCAGGATGCCGAAAATGACCGCCATGACCATGTAGAGCGTCGCGGAGAACGCGACGGCCGGGTCGGCCTTGAACGTGTTGGCCGACAACTGCAGGAAGACCGCGACGACGAGAACGAGTGCGAGAATCGTGAAGCAGAGGAAAAGGAACTTGCCCTTCCGTCCGATCCAGCGGTCGACGACTTCGCCGACCGACTTTCCGTCGTGGCGCATGGAGGAGACGAGTCCACCCATATCGTGCGGGCCGCCGAGGAAGGTCGAACCGATGACGCACCACAGGTAGGCTGGAAGCCAGCCGAACATGACGCCCGCCGTGATGGGACCGACGATGGGGCCCGCTCCGGCGATCGATGCGAAATGGTGCCCGAGGAGAACCGCCGGATGGGCGGGACAATAGTCGATTCCGTCGTACATGGCCTCGGCCGGCGTCTTGTTCGCGTCACTGAGACCGTAGATATCGGCCATGTATTTCCCATAGATCTTGTACGCGACAGTAAAAATAACGACAGCGATCAGAAACAGCATTGCGAGCACGTGAGTCACCTCCGGGAAATAATCGTTGCTCCGGAAACAAAACCGTTACGCCGTTTCGAGCGAACCCTGTGTCTCAACCACCTCCTCTTTCGTTCGAGCGCTGGCAAGATCCCATGCTCTGTCCACGAGCTGCGCGAGATCGCGGATTCTTTTGTCGTACACGCCGTGTACAGTGTACGTATGGACCTCGAGATACCCGCGGAAGCCCATGTAGAACGAACGGATCTTCCGGAACACCACGGCCGGTCCGACGACAAAGAGATACCGCTGCGTCATCAGATCGACTTCCGGTTTTCCGTTCTCGAGGACATGCCGCATATCCGCTTCACCGGCGTGAATCCACACGATGCAATCGTCAGCGAAGTATCGGCACACCTCTCCGAGAAGGCCGTCCTTGACGATCGTCACCCTGCGATGGACGCCCTTCATTGCATTCGACGCCCACGGTTCGAAGCCCCAGTAAGACCACAGCTCAGGATCCGACATAAGAACAGAAAAGTCCGGCATAGACTTCCACCACCACCGAGCGAGATTATACAGCATACGGAATAATTTTGAAGCATGTGTCACTTTACCGGAAAATAATGCGCCCGCTCCGGAGTTGCGTTTTGCCGAAACCGAAGGTATAATACGCTGCGTTTTGGGCGACTAGCTCAGTGGAAGAGCGCTTCCTTCACACGGAAGAGGTCACAGGTTCGAACCCCGTGTCGCCCACCATTGCAATCACCGGGTTCCCGCGATTCAGGCGGGAGCCCTTTTTTGTCCCTTTCCGGTTCGCTCGTCCTCCGGACAATGATGATCGCATTATATCCTCGCCCGACGTATCCACCACTGCCGCTCATCCTCCAGGCTCCGCTCCATTCCGATTCCGTCGGACCCGTCCGAATAGTATCGCTCCTTTTTTCCGGTATTCGAAAACCCCATGCCGGTATAGAAGGAAATAGCGGCCTCGTCCGTCAATTTCGCGATGAGCCGGATTCCGGAACATCCGAGATACCCTCCCATCTCGAATATCGCCGCAAGAAGCGACGATCCGATCCCGTGCCTCCGGTAATTTCCGTGGACGACGATGTTCATGAGGAACAATCCTTCGGTCGTCCTTTGCACCGCCGCATAACCCACAAGAAAATCCGGAAAAAACGCCCCGGGATACAGAACGCCGAGCGTCGGATCGTCGAGTTCGCGTTCTATGAGTCCGCATTCCCAGCGAACGGAAGAAAAAAGCTCCTCGAGATCGCGAATGCCGTTCGCGTCTCCCGAGGAGCATAGCCGAACCGTCGGAATGATGGGAGAATCCCCTCCTACAACCCCAGGAGAATCGTTTCGTCTCTTTCGGGACCTACGCCGATCAGCTGAACGGGAACACCGGTTTCCCTCTCGATATAGCGAACATACGTCTGCGCTGCAAAAGGAAGTTCCTCGAAAGTTCTGCAGGAGGCTATGTTCTCCTTCCAGCCTTCGAAGCGCTCATAGAGGGGTTTCGCGGTTGCGAGGACACCGGCGCTTCCCGTGAAGTGATCCAGTCGCGTTCCTTCTGAATCGTAGGCAACGGCCACGAGGATTTCGTCGAGGCCGGAAAGAACATCGAGTTTCGTCAGTGCGATAGAGGTCATCCCGTTTACGCGGACGGCGTATTTCAGCCCGACCATGTCGAGCCACCCGCAACGGCGGGGACGTCCTGTCGTCGCGCCGTACTCTCCGCCGCGTTCCCGAAGCATCTGTCCGGTGGCGCCGGTATCTTCGCTCGGGAAAGGTCCCTCTCCGACACGAGTGCTGTACGCCTTGACGACTCCGATAACCCTGTCGACGGAGTTCGGACCGAGGCCGAGACCGACGCATCCGCCCGCGGCGACGGGGGAGGAACTCGTGACGTAGGGATACGTCCCGTGGTCGATGTCAAGCAGAGTCCCCTGCGCTCCTTCAAAGAGAACCGTCTTTCCGGATTCCATCGCTTCGTACAGAATACGCGACGCATCGCCGGCATATGCGGAAAGGGCCTTCCCCCAGTTGACGGCCTGAGTGTAGATCTCGTCGAACGGTAACGGTTCGAGGTCGTACAGACGCGTCAGAATGCGGTTCTTGTCTTCGAGGTTGAATTCGAGTTTGTCGCGCAGGACGTCCGGCCTGAAGAGGTCTTCGATCCGGATGCCGCATCTGCTGTACTTGTCGACGTACGCAGGTCCGATTCCCCGCCCCGTGGTTCCGATCTTCTTGCCCTTGCCGCGGAACTCCTCCTGCGCCCTGTCGATGATCTTGTGATACGGCATGACGACGTGCGCCGAAGAGCTGACGATAAGTCGCGCACGATCCATGCCTTTCGACTGGAGATCCCTGATCTCGTCCAAGAGCTGCTCCGGATCCACGACGACGCCGTTTCCGATCACGCAGAGTTTTCCGGGATACAACATTCCGGAGGGCAGGAGGTGAAACACGTACTTTTTATCATCGACGATGACGGTGTGCCCCGCGTTGCTTCCGCCCTGATACCGGGCAAAAACATCCACTCTGCCTCCGAGAGAGTCGACGACACGCCCTTTCCCCTCGTCACCCCACTGGGCTCCTATGATGATCTCAACTTTTCCCTTCACGGTGCAAGCCTCCTCATCGGTCCGTTTTCGCTGTCCATAATCTCCGGCATGGTGACGAACCGAACACCGTCAGGCGGCGTTTCTGCCAGTTGCCGAAGCAATTTCATACTTTTCGGACGCGGATGAATGATGGCGATCACCCAGCCGCGTTTCCTCGCGATCCGCGCCATCCGTTCGCATTGCGTGGTCATATACTCCGGCGTTGACTCATGATCCAGAAACACGGACGACGCTGCGACCGGAATGTCCGCGTCCCGGGCTTCTTTCACCGCAACGGATGCTGATGTCGTCCTGCTGTCGACGAAGAATTTCCCAGTGCCCTTCATCGCCTTCATCAGATTTCGCATAGTCCCCGCATCGGCTGTCGCGCGTGATCCCATGTGGTTATTCATTCCGATAGCCCACGGATAAAGCAGGAATATTCGCCGGACTTCGTCGTGGACAACATCCGGCGATGTCGTCACGCCGACCAGAAAATTCCGGTCGTATCCGTTGCCGACGGGTTCCATCGGCATATGGATCATCATCGGAATTCCCTTTTCCTTCGCGAACAGGGCGACCGCCTCGCTTCGCGGCTGTCCGGGAATCAGGGACCACGTCAGCGGAAGCGTCATGGACGACAGTTCCCGGGCAATCCGAACGGATGTCCCCATATCGTCGACAATGATCGCAACGAGTCCGCGGGAATCCGTTTTTTTCGGCTGCCGGTCCGATGAAACCGGAGACGGAACCGGCACCCTATTCTCACCTTTCAGGGCTTCCGACACGACCGATATGCTTTTTTTCCCGGCATCCGCACCTGATTTCGATTCCGGGGCATTCCGGGAATTCCACCACACGGCAGCCGAATATCCGGCCGTCCACGCAGCGGCGACAAGCAACAGCCAGAAAGAGACGAGCGCTCGATGACTCCGGCGCCTCATTCGGATTCCGGGTCCGTTCCTTCGGCCGACACCTGCATGGTTGCCCGCATGAGCTTCCGGAGTTCCTCCCGGGCCCGGATCAGCTGTTTGTCCTTCGCGTGCTCTTTCGTCAGTTCCCCGTCAACCTGAACGGTCGGCGTCAGCCCGACATGGTCGATCACAAGCCCCGACGGTGTATGGTACCGCGCGATCGTCACATAGATTCCGCTCCCGTCGGACATGTTGAACAGCGTCTGGACCGATCCCTTCCCGAAACTCTTCTTTCCTACGAGCAGCGCCCTTCCGTGATCCGACAACGCTCCGGCGACGATTTCCGAAGCGCTCGCGCTTCCTTCGTTGATGAGAACGACCATCGGCATCGCAGTCAGGACTCCCGGGGTTGCGTAAATTTCATCGTTCGCACGGTCTACGCGGCCCTTCATCCCGACGATCAGACCGCTGTCGAGGAACATGTCCGAGATGTCGACGGCGCCGTTGAGCAAACCGCCGCCGTTGTTGCGAAGGTCGAAGACGATCCCCTTCGCTCCCTTCTTCTGGAGCGCGAGAACCGCTTCACGGACGTCGTCGGCGGACTTTTGCTGGAACTGCGAGAGACGCAGATACCCCGTCGTCTTGTCGAGCATCTCCGAGCGGACCGACTTGAGCTTGATCACCTCGCGCACGATATCGAACCTGAGAAGCTTGTCAACACCCTCGCGCCGCACCCATATCGTGACGGTGGTCCCCGCCTTCCCGCGAAGCATTTTCACGACGCGCTCCGATTCCCACCCGAGAATCAGTTCCTCCCCCACCTTGACGATCTGGTCCTGCGGCTTGAGTCCCGCGCGGTCGGCCGGAGTATCCTCGATCGGACTGATGACGAGAGTCCTGCCGTCACGCTGTCCGATGTAGATCCCGAGCCCGCCGTACTCCCCCTCCATTTCGATCTGTTCTTCCTTGAGCTGGGGAGGATCGACAAAGCGGGTGTACGGGTCCTGCCATGCGGCGACCATTCCCCTGATGGCGCCGTACAGCATCTTGTCCTCGGGAACGTCCTTGCTGACGGCATCGATCTGATACGTCTCTATGATCGCTCTCGCCTGCTTCATAAGCCACAACGACTGGGGCTTGAAGGGCGATACTCTCGAAATTTCGTCCATGTTGTCCGCATGGGCGACGACTCTTCCGGGCGCGGAAACCGAATAGAAAAGACACGCCGCTACGCCGGCACCGACGACAAAACCTCCGATTGTTGCTTTCACCCGTGAGAACATGATCTCCTGGCCTTTCTCTATCGACGCAAATACGCAAGGGGATCCCTCGCGTCACCGTTGACCCGTACCTCGAAGTGCAGATGCGTTCCGGTCGCCGTCCCGGACGAGCCGACAGTCCCGACGGTCTGTCCTTCCCTGACCGGCATTCCCTCTTCGACGACGGAACTCGAGAGATGCGCGTAGACCGTCGTCAACGAGTTTCCGTGGTCGATGATCACGACCTGTCCGTATCCGCGAAGCCACCCGGAATACAGGATCTCTCCCGGCCCGGCCGCCGCGACAGGAGTCCCCCTCGGCGCCCGGATATCGATTCCGGTATGCATGATCTTCGTCCGGAACGTCGGGTGCACCCTCACTCCGAAAGGGCTCGATATCTCGCCGCGCAAAGGCCACGCGAAACGACTTCCTCGCGCCATCAGAAGCGAACTGTCGGGTCTCCTGTGCGCCCGAGCCGCTTCCTCGGCCTTCTTTTTCATGAGCATCGTAATCGTTCTGCTGATCTCTCTCTGTGCGTCCTCAAGCTCCTTCATCGCCGCCTTGTGGACCTGGCGTTCCCTTTGCACCCGGTCGAGCAGCGCGTTATGTTCGGAAATGCTCGCCCTGTAACGGACCCGCTCCCCGGAAAGCGATTGCTGATGCGTCTCAAGCTGCTTCTTCTGATTCTGCAACTCCTGCGTCGATGATACCAGAATCGCCTTCCTGCGGGAGAGTTCTTCGATCATTTGCTCGTCCTGCCGGGCGATCCGCCCGAGAAGAACGGACGTCGCCATGGCCTCGTGGGCCGAAGCGGACGAAAGCAACAGGTTGAACTCCGCAATGCCGCCATACTTGTAAATGGCCGTGAGTCGCTCCCTGAGCATTGCCGTGATATCGCCGATGCGGTTCTCGGTTTCGCGGATCGTTCGCTTCAGTTCGGTGATCGACCCCTGAACCTTGGTCTCTTTGAGTTCGAGAATGCGGATCTTGTGCTCCGTCATCCGTTTTCGCTGGTCGAGATCGCTGAGCCGGTTCAGAACTCCTTTTTCCTTCTTGTCCATCTCACGGACGAGTTCACGATGTTTCGAAATCTGCGATTCGAGCGCGCGCATGCGACGCTCTTCCTGGGAGATTTTCTCGTCGATATCCGGCTCCTGCGCTCCCCATCCCGTCCTGGAGAAGATTGACGCGGCCAGGAAGAAGAGAAGACATCCGAAGATCCATTTCCCACGCCCCGTCATCTCCGCCGGCTCCTCATTCGGGGCGGTTCGCCCCGCTGATGAACCGGCTCACGGCGAACCAGCTGCACATCCATCCGAGCGTCATGCCGGTTCCGAGGAGAATGAGGTGGAACTTTATCAGGAAAGGCGTATTCCTGAGCAGGACGACAAAGGGAAGCGTCAATTTAAGGACGTTGACCGCATAGGCGTATCCCGCCGCAAGGACACCGTTCGCAACAGCGGCACCTATTGTACCAAGAAACAATCCCTGCAACACGAACGGGAATGCGATATATGTCCGTGTCGCTCCCACGAGAAGCATGACCCGGATCTCTTCGCTTCTCGAATAGAGCGCGATGCGGATCGTGTTGAAGATCACGAGGGAGCTGATGACGGCTCCCAGGAGCATGATCACCGCGGATACGCGCGTCGCGAGGACCGAGATCCGTGAAAGCTTGTCGGCAAGCTGGCCCGAATAGACGACTTCCTCGACCGAGGGCAATGCGACCAGATCCCGAACGAGCATTGAAACGAACGAAGCCTTCTCCACCTGAATCTCGAGTCCCCACGGGAGTGGATTCTCCCCGAGAAGCGTCACGGCTCGGGCCTGGTTGCCGAGCTTCGCGCGGAGTCGGTCGAGCGCTTCCTCGGGCGAGATCACGCGAACGTCGCGAACGTACGATACCGAACGGATGCGTTTCGCGAGCGCCGTCGCGTCGCTTCCACCCTTGAGATACGCCTGGACGACGAGTTCTCCCTCGACGCGGCTGACCATGTGCCGGAGGTTCAGCGCAAACAGCGACGACAGGCCGAGCAGAAAGAGGACCGTGACCGTCGTCAGCAGCGTCAGGATGCTGAGACCCCAATGTCGTGTAATCAGCCTGAGCGTATCCCTGAAGATGTACCTAAAGCTCCCCATCGATCACGTACCGGCCTCTCTTCTCGTCCCGCTTCAGACGCCCGTCGTGAAGTTCGACGACACGCTGTCGATACGCGTCTACGAGATACTGATCGTGCGTGGCTACGACGACGGTCGTTCCGGCGGCGTTGATCGACAGAAGCAGCCGGATGATTTCTTCGGACGTGTGAAGGTCGAGGTTTCCCGTAGGTTCGTCCGCAAGAAAGATCGACGGGGAGTTCGCCATCGCGCGGGCGATCGCCACCCGCTGCCGTTCGCCGCCCGAAAGTTGCATCGGCTTGAGAAAACGTCTGCGCCAGAGACCGACGAGGTCGATCACTTCGTTGACGCGCGTCTGGACAATCCTCGGGGGAACCCCCATCGCCTCGATGACGAAGGCGACATTCTCGAATACCGTCAGGTCATTCAGGAGTTTGAAGTCCTGAAAAACGACGCCGAGGTTCCTCCGGTAATATGGGAGTTCGGAGGAACGGATCTTTCTGAGATTCCGGTTGCCCACGGAAATCTGTCCCCGCGTCGGGACGATTTCGCGCGTGATGAGCCTGAGCAGCGTCGTCTTCCCCGATCCGGTCGTTCCGATGAGGTAAACGAACTCTCCTTTTTCGACCGTCAGGAAGATATCCTCGAGAGCGACGATTTCCGGAGAGAATACCTTCGTGATCCCGGCGAGGCGGATTTCCACTTCCGGTCTCCGTCAAAAGACGCCGGGACTGCGCCGCCTCAGCGTCCACGCCTGAAAGGCGGCGCTCACGATCCGTTCCGAGGTCAGCCCGTAATATTCCTGGAGTTCCTCGGGGGTTCCGCTCTGTCCGAAAAAATCCCTGACCGCAACAGACGAAACCGGAACCGGGTAGTGCTCGCACAAAAGATGCGACACGGCTTCACAGAGCCCCCCCTTCAGGAAGTGCTCCTCCGCCACGACGCAACATCCCGTCCTGTGCACGGAACTCAGGATGATTTCCGACGGCAGCGGAGAGATTGAATAGCAGTCGATCACTTCCGCGTTGATGTTCTGCTGCGAAAGTATTGTAGCAGCTTCCAGCGCTTCGCGGATCAGGATGCCGCAGGCACAGATCGTCACTCCGTCCCCTTCGCGCAGGATCCGGGCGCCGCCGATATGGAAATCCGTGTCGGAAGGATCGTAGACGAGCGGAAGAGGCATGCGCCCGAGCCTGACGTAGGCAGGTCCCTTCCACGCGTTCGCGGCGCATATCTGGGCCACTGCCGACGGATGATCCGAAGGACAGAGAACGGCCATTCCGGGCAACAGGCGCATCAGCGCAATGTCTTCGAGCATCTGGTGCGTCGCCCCGTCCTCTCCTACCGTAACCCCGCCATGCGTCCCGACGAGCCGGACGGGGAGCGACGGAATCGCGATCGCGTCCCTGATCTGTTCGTAGGCCCTTCCGACGAGAAACGACGCAAACGAAGCGGCGAAGACGGTTCGTTCGCACAGCGCGAGCCCCGCCGCGACGAGCACCATGTTCTGCTCCGATATTCCGAGGTTGAGATATCGTTCGGGAAATCGCGACGCGAAGACGGACGCCCTCGTCGAGGAGGCCGCGTCGGCATCGACCGCGACAAGCGATTCGACTCGTTCTCCCAGTTGAAGCAGAGCGGTCCCGTAGGCGTCTCTCGTGCTGATTCGCTCGGTCGTCATGAGATCGCTTCCTCTCCGGAAAGAGACACTTCGATGGTCCGTTCGACCGTTTCCAGTTCCCGGAGCGCCATTTCGACGCGCTGGCGGTTCAGCGCGTCTTTCCCGCGCAACGAGCCGTTCTCCAGAAACGAAACGCCGTGCCCCGGAACGGTTCTCGCGATGACGGCGCCCGGAAGCCCCGAGGCGTCGGTCTGCGCGAGAGCCCGTCCGAGACTCGCGAAGTCGTGTCCGTCGGCGTGGGCGACGCTCCAGCCGAAAGATTCCAGTTTCGCGTCCAGCGGTTCCAGCCCCATGATTTCCTCCGTCTCCCCCTCCATCTGAACCCCGTTTCTGTCGATTATGAGAAGGATCTTCGAAAGGGAAAAGTGATGCGCGGCCATCGCCGCCTCCCACATGGCCCCCTCCTGCATTTCTCCGTCTCCGGCGAGGCAGACGACACGATACGGAGCTTTGCCCAGACGCCCGGCGAGCGCCATGCCGACGGCGATTCCGAGCCCCATTCCGAGCGAGCCGGAAGACGCGTCGACGCCCGGCGTCCGCGTCGACGCGGGATGTCCCTGGAGCATCGCTCCCAGACGACGATAGCTCCACAACTCCTCCCGCCTGAAAAATCCCCTGTTCGCGAGCGTCGCATAAAGGGCAGGGCACCCGTGTCCCTTGCTCAGGACGAATCTGTCGCGCGACGGGGAGGAAACCTCTTCGGGCGAAACCCGAAGCACGTTCCAGTAGAGCCAGGTCATGATGTCGACGATCGAGAGGGACGAAACCAGGTGCCCCGAACGCGCGACGCCGATCATTCGCACGACGTCCTTGCGGACGTCGACGGCTCTCCGTTCGAGATTCAGTCGTTCACGGGCGCATTCGGGGAGTGTACTCACGACAGATTCCTCCAGGCATTCAGGAATGCGGAACGAACCGTGTCCCCAAGGGTTCGGAGGGTTTCGGGCATCGTTCCGGCTGAAAGGGAAACCGGTTCTTGCGGAAAACACGGCATTCCGGCAAAGCGCGCGAAAGCCCTCACCTTCGGATCGTAGGGAATCGCCGTGCACGGAATGCCGAACATCGCGGACAGGATGCAGAAGTGCAGTCTCATGCCGACCGCGGCACGGGCATTCCTCCAGAGGCTCTTCATTTCCACCGTTCCTGAAGGTCTGCGGATTTCCCCGAACTTCAGGATTCCCCCGCCATCCATCGACTGCAGAAGACTCTCGTCGGCGGGCGACATCGCCACACCGACGACGGGAATTCCGCTTTCGCGGGCGCAACGGGCGACCGCGGCGGCGGCGCGGCGATTCAGATCTCCGGGCCACGGACGAAGATTGACGAGAAGATACCCGTCGGCCTTCGCGCGGACGTCGCCGGACGGCATCAGCGAAAACACCGCGTCGGGCGACAGAACCCCGGGCACGCCCCAGCGATCGATGACATCGAGAGAGTCCGTGTCGCGAACGCCGCAAAACGCCATACTCCGGACGGCGCGGCGCGAGAGAAAGTTCCCCGTCTCCGTCCGGAACGGGCCGAGAGACTGTCCGAAGGCCCACGGAACGCAACGGGCTGCGCGGGAGGCGAATGCGGCGCCCGAATAGTAGATGACGGAACGAAGGCTCGTCGCATCCTGGAAGAGCCCTCCTCCCCCGAAGAGCAGCGTCGAGGAGAGGCGAAGATTCGACCAGAGCGATCCCGGAGCCCACCTGTCCGCTGCAGGAACGGAAAACGTCGCTCCTGTCCTTGCCGGATTCGATGAGAAGACGAGAACGCGTTCCCGCGAAACACCCGCGTCGAGCAGCAGGCCGAGAAACGCCTCGAGCAGCAACTCGTCTCCGAGGTTTCCGAATCCGTAATATCCCAAAAGAGCGACGTCGAACCGGCGTTTCACCCCACGATCGCACCTCTGACCCGCCCCCAGAGAGGGATGATGACGAGTCTGAAGAGGAAGAGAAGAGCGGTTCCCGCCAGGACGCCCGACCACCATCCGTTGAACTCCCTGAACAGGATGAAGGCAAGAGGCGTATGGAAGTGGCAGAAGCTGTTCACGACCGAGGAAAACGCGAGCGTCACCGCGAGCCTGAGAATTTCGCGATACCGTTGCCAGAGCCGTTCCTTCATGCACAGGCTGAGAAGGAAGAGAGCCGGATATCCAACGAACAGTTCCTTGTTTCTCGGACGCGCGACGAGAAACCTCTCGAGCATATCGCGGACGCGAACCTCGAAGTCCGGAACGAACTGGACATTGTCGCTCCGGAAGAGCATGAGCGCCGCGCCGAGCAGGAGAACTCCGAGGAGCATGAGCTCCCCCCAGACGGGAGGACGTCCGATGAGCGTCCCGAGCGATTCGGGGTGAATGCGATTCCTGAAGTCGTGGAGAATCACGACGAGGAGCGGAAGCATGAGCGTCAGTTTGACGCCCGAGAAGCTTCTGAGACGGAGCATGTATGTCGGTTCGCTGAAGAGCGCCGCGATGGCGAGGCCACCGACGATCGCGAACAAAAATCCCCTGAACGATCCGGCCACCGGACGTTCCCACCCGTCGAGCGCGACCAGAGAAGCCTCGGTCGCGACGAGCCCGGCCGTCAGCGCGCCGA
>CALFXN010000635.1 GCA_937957815.1 uncultured Synergistales bacterium | reverse complement strand
GCGTTCAGCAGCTTCCGGCGCTCCCGCCAGTCGGGAAGAAAGCCGTCCATCAGCGCCTTGAAGCGCGCGCCATGGCCGCGTTCAAGCAGATGCGCCAGCTCGTGGACGACGATGTACTCCAGGCAGGGCTCCGGTTTCCGCGCCAGCTCCAGGCTGAACCAGATCCGGCGCGCCGCGATGTTGCAGCTCCCCCACCGCGTCTTCATCCTGCGGATGCGCCATTCGTCGACGGTCACGTTCATGACGGACCGCCATCGGTCGATCAGCGGCGGGATCAGTTCGGAGAGCCGGTCGCGATACCAGTCGAGCAGCGCGGCCTCCCGCTGCTCCCGCGTGCTTCCGGGCCGAACGGTGATCGCGATCGTCGCGTCGCCGCACACATCGACGCGGGCCGCGCGGTTCCGCTCGCGCACCAGCAATCGCCGCGGCTCCCCGAGAAACGCGTGAACCTCGCCGTCGACGAAGTCGACCGGGGCAGGCGGAGGGGCGGCCGCGATCTTCTCCCACTGCCGCTCGATCCACGCAAGCCGCTCCGACGCCATGCGGAGCACGGTCTCGTCGCTCGCCTTCAGCGGCGCGGAGATCCGGACGCGCCCGTCCGGGGGGGAGACGCTGAGCCGCAGGGTCTTCATCCTCTTGCGCGTCACCTCGACGGGGATGTCGCCGAGCATGATGATGTTCGAAGCAGCCTTCATCGTTCGCTCACCGCGCGAATTCGTGCCGGATGTCCGTGATGCGTCCGCGCCAGTAGGGCTTTGGTCCGTCGGGAAGCAGCCACGAGACCTCGCCGTCGAGCCGCGAGAGGATACCGTTCGTCCTCCGCCTCCACAGAAATCTCCCCGCGCACGCAGCCGACGCAAGCAGCGCAAGCGTCGCGAAGGCAGCGACGACGAGAATTCTCAGGAACGCCGTCACGCCGGATAGTCCGACGGAACTCACCTGTTGAGCATCCACTTCCGCAACTCGCCCGCTTTCTTCGCATCGACCCTCTCGAGCGCGGCATACGTCTTTCTGGCCTTCGCGTCCTCACCCAGAAGCGTCTGCGTCATACCGAGGAGCAGAAGGGCCTCCGCATTATCCGGGTCGATCGCCAGCGCGTCCCCCAGAACGCCGGCAGTCTCGCCGAGCGATCCTATCTCGAAGAAGAGCTGCGCGAGCGCGAGGTACGCCGGAACGTACCGTTCGTCCGCGTCCATCGCCCGGGCGAAGAAATCAGCCGCTTCACCGATCCGCCTCCGGTCCTTGTACAGTCGCCCCATCAGGAGATAGGGCTCCGGGAGGTGCGGCGCAAGCTGTATCGCCTTCTCGAGTTCCGAAGTCGCACTGTGTGAGTCGCCCATCATGAAATAACATTTTCCAGCGAGCAGCCAGGCTTCCGCGAACGAAGGGGCGAAGGTGACGGCCTGGCGGGCGGCAAGAAGCGCGTCCCGATATCTGCCGGTTTCGAAGAGAATTCCTCCGAGGAAGAAACGCAACACTGCGTGCTTCGGACTCATTCGCGTCATTTTCTCCCAGAACGGCAGCGACGCGGTCGGATTGCCGAGGTTGTAGCGCCCGAGCGCTTCGTAGAGGTAGTATCGATAGTCGTCGGTCGCCTTCCCCTTGGTGGGCCGGCCCCTCGTCACGATCGCAAGGATGTCGGCCGCGAGGTTTTTCGACGCGAGCGCGATGTCGTCCTCGCCATCGGGAGAAACGCGCTCGAAACTCGCGAGGACCACGGACGACTCCACGTCGACGAGACGCGCCGTCGCGATGACGATCGATCCGAAACGCGTCACGGCTCCGAAGAGAAAATATCGCGCGCCGACGAGTTTTCCGGTTCGTACGGCCGTCTTTTCGTCGACGAGGCCCGAAAGGGCCAGCTTGTACTCTCCCGCAACCGCCGCAAGACGATTCCGCTCGACGACGACGAGATCCCTGTGCCCGACGAGTTCCGACGTCACGGCGTCGTTTACGGCGGAACCGAGCCGGATGCTCGTTCCCTGCGAGAGGAAGGGCGCGACGGCGAGTGTGACGGCACCTTCGGCCTCCGGAGAGATGAAAACGCACATGATCAGCAGGAACGCCGCCGCGATCGCGCGGGCATACCGACAAAGCAGAAGCTCGAAGCGCATACACGCGGGATGCGGCATTTTCTCCGTCCACACGCCGATTCATCGTCCTTTCTTTCGACTGGCCACAGCTTTGCAATACAACAAGGCTTTATTTTCAGAATTTTATCATGATCCACGGGACACTCACAGCGGATCTGCACGGGAAAAGGCATCCACCGGCGGGATCTCACGGTGGCGGAGGTTCACTGCTCCGAAACTGCGGAGGATCCGTCAGCGTTTTTCCGGCATCATTTTCGCGAGTGCTTCGAAGTATTCCGGTCTGCCGGTCCTGAAGAGGTTGTACCATGCGTCCAGGACCTCTGGGGTGAAGATGTCGAGCCTGCGGAAGATATGAAGCGCGAATTCGAGAGCTCCGGTTCCCGGGGCGGTGATCACGTTTCCGTGCGTGACGGCGGGCGCGTCCTCGTACAGCGCGGCCCCGCGATACTTCGTCGCCGCGAGGTATTCCCGCGAATTGCTCGTATGCCGGACATCGTCAAGCAGCCCGGCGCGGGCGAGTCCCGCGGTGGCGCCGCAGATCGCGGCCACGGGAACCCCGGCTTCGAGAAACACCCGGGCGACGGCGAGTGCCTCGCCGTGCGCGTCGCCGTCCCAGGTCGTTCCGCCGGGAAGGATCAGCATCGCGCTGCCCTCCGACGACACGCCCGAAAGGGGCGCGTCGGGTAGGATACGAATGCCACCCATCGTTACGACGGACGTACCTTCACCGGAACACGTCCGCACCCGGAATGCGCCCGGGCGTTTCTGGAACGGCTCGCTGCCGATCCCGGAAACGGCGTAGGCGGGTTCCCAGTCGGACATTGTATCGAGAACGTAGAGCCAGATCGTCTTTGATTTCATGGAATCACTCCGGTCGGAACGATCGTCGCGCTTCCGAGCCTCACGCGACCGAAAACGCCAGCAGAAACGCCAGAACGACAATGAACCCGAGAACGCCCTTGCCGAAAGCCATCGCTCTTCCCCCTTTTCGAGGGTTGCAGACTGCGGCGGTTATGGCATAAGTATAGTGCGATTCGTTTCGCGAAACAACGATGGTTTTCATCCGGAGGGCGTTCCAGAATATCGCCTTTTCCATTCGGACTGGATATGGAACTTTCTCGCTCCGATGGGTACGATACCCTTCAAGACGAGATCATCACGAGGAGGTCGGGAAATCATGTTCCTGAGACGTGTATTGGGAAGAGGACTGATGTTGGCGGCCATTGCCGTTCTCTTCGCATCCGCATCGCAGGCGGCGGACACGCTGAACGTCTACACGATCTGGTCGGAGCGCTACGCGACCGAAGTGTTCAGGGCATTCACGAAGGATACGGGGATCGACGTACGTTTCCTGCGGTTTTCGTCGGGAGAGTTGCTCGCACGGCTGATCGGCGAGAAGGCCAATCCGCAGGTCGACGTCTTCTTCGGCGGCATCGCGGACGCCTTCGTCGCCGGAAAGAAAGAGGGGCTCTTCGAGCGCTACGTGCCCAGGGGAGCGGAAGCGATTCCGGCGAAGTACCGGGACCCCGACGGATACTGGACCGGCGTCGCCATGGACCCCATCTGCTTCATGGTCAACGCGTCGTTCCTGAAGAAAAACGGCCTCGACGCACCGGCGTCATGGCAGGATCTTCTCCACCCCGCGTACCAAAAGGGCCTTCTCATGGCCGACGCCAGGACTTCCGGCACCGCCGTGTCGCGGATTTTCAGCCTCGTGAAGGCCATGGGCGAGGACGAAGCCTTCGCGTACCAGAAGAAGCTCGACGGGAACGTCCGGCAATACACCGAGAGCGGCGCCGGGGGCGCCCTGCCGATCGCCCGGGGACAGGCCGCCGGAGGAATTTTCTTCGTCGTCGACGCGCTCGAGATGCAGCAGAAGGGGTACGACGTCGCGATCAGCTACCCGAAGGAGGGCGTCGTCTACGGAGTCGAGGCGATGGGGCTCATCCGCGGGGCCAGGCAGCCCGAACTCGCGAAGAAGTTCCTCGACTGGGCCGCAAGTCCGAGGATGCAGCAGATCTACGAGGCGCAGAAGATCAATCTGATCCCGACCCACCCCGAGGTCAGGATTCAGAACCCCGCGCTCGACATGAGCGGCGTCAATCTGCTCGACCTCGACATCGAATGGTCGGGAGCCAACCGCAAACGTCTCGTGGACCGATGGGTGTCGGAGATTCTGAAATAACGATTCCAAAGCATTCACGACAACGACCGACGGCGGCCGGATTCGCCCTTCGAGCGGCGATCTGGCTGCTGTTGGCCGTTTTTGTGCTCTACCCCATAGCGCGGCTCTTTCTCGCGCTCTTCTTGCCGGACGGACAGTCCGGCGGCGCCTTCGACGCGATCGCCAGGCTCGCGGACGCGTTCGCCGACCGCTATACGCGCCGGGCGACGCTCAACAGCCTTCTTCTCGCGTCGTCCGTGGGGCTCTGCGGAACGGCGCTCGGCTTTCTGTTCGCCTTCGCGGTCACGCGACTCGGGATCCCGCGGATCGCGAAGGCCTTTTTCTCGTCCGTCACGACGCTGGCGTTCGTCTCGCCGCCGTTCACGGGAAGCGTGGCGCTGACGATCGTCCTCGGCCCAGGCGGCCTCCTTCCCACATTCTTCGGCCTTCCCGACGTCTCGATCTACGGCTTTCCGGGCACGTTGCTCGCCGAGACGCTGACATACTTTCCGCTCGCGTTTCTCACACTCGCGACCGTTCTCGCCGCGATCGACCCGACGCTCGAAGACGCCGCGCGCGGTCTCGGCGCTCCGGAGGGACGCGTCTTCCGGACCGTCACGCTGCCGCTGTGCATCCCCGGACTCGCAAATGCCTTCCTGCTCCTGTTCGCGGAGTCCCTCGCCGACTTCGCGACGCCGCTCGTCATGGCCGGAAAAACCTTTCCCGTCCTGCCCACGCAGATCTACCTCCAGATCACGGGAATGTACGACCTCCGCGGCGGGGCGATTCTCGCGTCCGTGCTGCTCGCGCCCGCGCTCGCGGTCTTCGTCGCGCAGCGCAGATGGGTCGGCGTCCGGAGCTACGTCACCGTTACGGGGAAGGGAATCGGCGCGCCGCGGCATACGAGATCCGGGATCCTCGCGCGCGGTGCCATTCTCGGGACGATCACCGTCGTCACGTTCTTCGTCGTTCTCCTGTACGCGACGATCGTCGCGAGTTCGTTCGTGAAGGTCCTCGGGATCGACAACAGCTTCACGCTCGACAACTACCGCTTCGTCTTCACGTCCGGGCTCAACTCGATCGCCGACACGCTTCTCATAGCGGTCTCGGCGGCGATTCCCGGAACGGCGCTCGCCGTCTGCATCGCGCTTCTCGCGCGGCGCGGCGGGTGGTGCGGCGCGGCGCTCGAATTCGTCTCGCTCGCGAACGCCGTCTTTCCCGGAACCGTCCTCGGAATCGCCTGGCTGATCGCGTTCAACTCCGGTCCGATCGTTCTCACGGGAACGATGGGCATCCTCGTGGCCCTCTGCGTCTTCCGGTACGACGCGACGGGCATCCGAACGACGCTCGCGGCGCTCAGACAGATCGACCCCGCACTCGAAGAGGCGTCCCTGAGTCTCGGGGCGTCGCGCCTGACGACGCTGCGGCGCGTCACGCTCCCGCTCGTCCTGCCCGCCGTCAAGGCCGGGATGCGCTCCCTGTTCACAGTATCGATGACCGCGATCAGCGCGGTGATCTTCCTCGTCTCCGTCAACTGGAGCCTGCTCACGGTCCGAATCCTGCAGTGCATGACGGAACTCATGTTCGCCGAAGCCGCGGCGTTTTCCGTCGTCCTCGTCGGCATCGTTTTCGCAGCGTCCGCGTGTATCGATCTGCTGTTCCGGTTCCTTTGCCCGGAACGGTGAACGGAAGGGCGGCCTTCTACTTCACGCAATAGAAGGCCGCCTGCATGTAGGACTTCCAGAAGACGTCGCGCACCCGGAAGCCGGTTTCGGCGTAGAGCCGCAGGTGCTCTTCGACCGTGATCGGGAAGTATTCCGTGTCGAAGCGGTTCATGTGCTTTTCGGCCTGTCCCGGAGTCTTGCCCGAGCGGATCTGGTATTGCTTCCAGTATTCGCGCACGATTCCCGTGGTTTCCGCGTCGGGAGGACGCGTATTCTCGGTCGCGATGAAGAGGCCTCCCTCGCGGAGCATGTCGAAACACCGCTTCGTCGCGCCTGCGCGCCCTTCCGCATTCATGTAGTGATGCGACTGGACGGCGGTGATCACATCGAAGGATCCGCCATCGAACGGCAGCGACGATGTATCGCAATTATGGAATTCGACACGGTGCGACGCGGTCTTCTCTTTCGCGACGCGGAGCATTTCGGCCGAAGGGTCCGCGAGGACGAGCCGGAGGGGTGCGAACGACTCCAGGATCTTCGTCGCGAGGAAGCCGGTGCCGCACCCCGTATCGAGCCACGCGCGCGGGGCGGGGTCGTACGCCCGGACGAAGTGAATGATTTCGTCGTTGATGCTGTCGTAGTACGGAAGCACGACGCGAACCCCCGCGTCGTATTCGGACGCCCGGTTGGAACTCGTGTTGTCGACGCTCATGCCGGTTTCCGCCGGCCTCAGATCGTCGGACGGATCACGTAGTCGACCTGATCCTCGAAATACTGCCTGTCGGCCTCGAAGACCTTCCGGTAGACGATCCCCTCGCGCGTGAGCGCCCGGTCGATCGCGAGAATTCCGTCGAGGTGGTCGATCTCGTGCTGCAAAAGTTCCGATTCGGCCTGCGGAATGTCCGTCCGCTCCCGGCTCTCGCCGTTCTCGTCCCGGTACGAAATGTCGATGGACACATGCCGCCGGACCATGACGAGAAGGTCGGGGAACGACATGCAGTCGTCCCACATCGTGAACGTCTCGGAACTGCGATGCGTGACGACGGGGTTGACGACCGTGCGCGTCCCGCTCCCGAGGTTCAGCGCGATCATCCGCTTCGGGATGCCGATCTGCGGGGCCGCGATCCCGCGGCCGAATCCCTTCTCCTTGCGGAACGCATCGAGGGCGTTCTTCAGCCGGCGGTTTTCCTCGACGAATTCGAGCCCCGAAAAATCCGTCACGACGTCGCACCGTCGTCTCAGGCGAGGATCGCCCAACAACAGAATCTCATCGGCCATTCGTCATCACTCCATTCATGCCCGGATAGCGGTCACCTCATGCCGTCCAGGGGATCCCCGGGATTCCGCCTTCGCGGCGGGCGCTTTTCCTTACAATGAATACCGGCAAAATATACTATCGACCTTCATGACCGGGAAGGCCGCCGGGAGGTCGTCCCGGGAGACTCTCGCGAAGCCGTTCTTCTCGTAGAAACGATGCGCCGCGAGGAATCTGTCGGTCGTCCCGAGGAATATGTCCGCGATTCCCCTGGATCCGCACCATCCGAAGACCGCATTCAGCAGGCCGGAAGCGACGCCGTACGATATTTACCCGCTTCGATCGCAACGCTGTCGTTCATGTCGTCGGCCGCCTCTGATGGAACCGCAGCAGTCAGGGTGCTTCCGGCAGCGATGTGTCGTCCCAATGTTCGCGACGCCCCCGGACCTACTTCTTCTTCGCGTCCTTTCGGATCTGATCGAGATACGCCCGGCTCTCCGCCGAGAGCTTCGTCCCGGCGGGCGCCTCTTCCTTCGGAGCCGCGGGGGCGACCGCCCCGCCGTCGACGCCTTCGGGAAGCCCCAGGGCGCTCTCCGCCGTCATCGGCGCCCATCCGCCGCCGAGCGCCTTGAACAGGCGCACGATGTTGGCGAGCATCTGCCCCTCGCTGATCGCGAGCTGCTCTTCGAGCGAGAGCTGGGCCGTCTGGGCGATGATGACGTTGTTGAAGGCCGACAGGCCCGTGACGTACTGGTCGTAGGCCACGGCGCGCGCGGTCTTCGCCGCCTCGACGCCGCTCCGGAGCGACGCGTTGCGCTCGCGCTCCTGCGTTTCGGCCGTCAGCGCGTCGCGCACTTCGGCGACCGCGTTCAGCACCGTCTGTTCGTATGCAGCGAGGAGCTGCTCTTCCTTCGCGGTCTGTGCCTTTATATTATTCCGGATCGCGCCGCCGTGGAAGATCGGCAGCGAAATCGCGGGACCGATGCTGTAGGTCTCGCCGTCGGAGGAAAAGAGCCCGCCGGTGGAGACGTAGGATCCCCAGCCGATGGCGCCGAGAAGGTTGAACTTCGGAAGGAGGTCCTTTTCGGCGGCCTTCTTCCGCGCCATCTGGGCGGCGAGGCTGCGCTCCGCCGCGAAGATGTCCGGCCGGCGCCGGAGCAGGTTCGCCGGAATTCCGACGAGCGCGGACGTATCGAGCTTCGGCATGGGCTTGTCGCCGAGCATCTTCACGAGACTCCCCGGAACGCGGCCGACGAGGATCGCCAGCCGGTTCATCGTCTGCTCCAGGCTCGCGCGCAGCGGCGGAATCGACGACCGCGTCTGCTCCATCGTGTACCTCGCCTGGCTCAGCGCGAGCTGGTCCTTGAGGCCCGAATCGTATTGCGACTGGAGCAGCCCGAGCGTCGAGAGCTGGAGCGCCAGGTTGCTCTCGGCGACCTGGAGACGCTTCTGAAGCGTCCGGAGCGACAGGTAGTTCAGCGCAACCTCGGAAGAGAGCTGCACCCAGGCCGCGTGCAGCGCGCCGAACTGCGCCTGCAGGTCCGCCGTGCTCGCCTTGATCTTCTGCGCCCTGCCGCCGAAGATGTCGATCTCCCACGACGCGTCGATCCCGAGCTTGTAATAGTCTCTCGGCCCGATCTGCGAGCCCGAGGACGAGGCTTCCGCGCCGGTCTTGGAATTCGTGAGCGAGGTCGACGCGTCGAACCACGGAAGCACGGCCGCCTTGCTGACGCCGAGCGCGGCGCGCGCCTCCGCGAACTTCGCCCGCGCGACCGTCAGGTCCCTGTTGCCCTCGAGCGCGAGGCGGATCAGTTGCGACAGCGTCTCGTCGCCGAGGACGTCCCACCACGTCGCGAGGACCTCGGGCGACGGGGCGTCCTTGGCGTCCCCGTCCGACGAAAAGAAGTACGGCATCGGGTGGCGCTTCGCGAGCGAAGTCCAGTCCCCTGAAGCGAGCGCCGTCCAGTCCCCCGAAGCGAGTTCCGCGTCCGCGGGGACGGGGCCCGTCCCCGCGGCCGTCGCGCCGCAGGGGAGCGCGGCGGCGAGCGCGAGCGCCAGCAGTGCGCCTATCTGTTTTCTCATGATTCCTCAACCTCTTTCGGCGCATTCGAGAAGATGCGGCCGATCATCGCCTTGGTCTTTTCCCGGTACGTCTGCAGGACGACGTACAACCCGGGGATCAGGAAGATTCCGAACCCCGTCGCCACGCTCATTCCGAAGAACATCGTCGTTCCGACGTGAAGGCGGCTTCCCGCGCCCGCGCCCGTCGCGAAGAGCATCGGCAGGACGCCGATGACGCACGTGAGCGCCGTCATCATGACCGACCGGAAGCGTTCGCCCCCCGCGATCCGGGCGGCGTCCAGAATCGACTGCCCGTGTTCGTCGTGCTGTTCCTTCGCGAACTCGATGATCAGGATCGCGTTCTTCGCCGACAGACCGACGAGAAGCAGGATTCCGAGCTGCGCG
>CALFXN010000634.1 GCA_937957815.1 uncultured Synergistales bacterium | reverse complement strand
GGCTCTTCA
Organism: uncultured Synergistales bacterium; assembly: GCA_937957815.1. Lineage (GTDB taxonomy): Bacteria > Synergistota > Synergistia > Synergistales > Aminobacteriaceae > CALFXN01. The sequence goes on along the minus strand of CALFXN010000634.1, from coordinate 8,965 downwards.
CGGCGGACCCGGCAATCTGCGCGGACATCACCGACCTGTTCAACGCGATTACGGGCTACTCCCGCAAGGACGACTATCGCCGGATCCTCGTCTCGCCGATGACGACGCGCGCGGGGATCATCGGACGCATCGAGCGCGAGGTCGCGCGACACCGCGCGCACGGCGACGGCGAAATTCTGTTCAAGATGAACCAGCTCGTCGACAAGGCGTGCATCCAGGCGCTCTACCGCGCGTCGATGGCGGGGGTCCGGATCCGGCTCCAGGTCAGGGGAATCTGCTGTCTGCGTCCCGGCGTTCCGGGAGTGAGCGAGACGATCGAAGTGACCTCCGTCGTCGGACGCTTCCTCGAACACGTCAGGATCTTCTTCTTCCACAACGGAGGAGACGAGGAGCTTCTCATCGGAAGCGCCGACCTCATGCCCAGGAACCTCGACCGGAGAATCGAGATCCTCGTGCCGGTCCGCGACGCCGAGATCCGCCGGACGATCCGCGACGATATCCTAAGGATCCATCTCGCCGACACCGCCAAGGCACGCTGTCTCCGGGAGGACGGAACGTACGTCCGCGTGAGGTCCGGAAACGGGGAACCCGTCGTCGATTCCCAGCGGATCATGATGAACCGGACGTCGGGATACACCCCGGTTCGCGGGGAAGAGGAAAAACGCCATGAACAGCTCCGGTTCTGACGGCTCGCTGCGGTATGCGGCGGAGACGATCCTCGGGTTCCTGTCGCGCTTCGAGGAGCAGGCCGGCTGCATCGCGCCCGGCGCGGACATCGAGTTCCTGCACCGCGCGCGCGTGGCGACGAGGCGCCTTCGCGCGGCGTTCGGGCTCTTCGCTCCGCTGCTTCCCGAGGGACACGACGAGCGGGACGGGATCGCGTCGGTCAGGCGCGTCACGACCGCGCTCGGTCGCGCCCGCGATCTGGACGTCCAGCTCGAGTTCCTTCGCGAAAAGTCGGAGGCGCTCGGGGAGACGGACGGGAAGCGGCGGATGCCCGGCATCGCCCGCCTCGTCCTGCGGAAGTCGCAGGAACGCGAACGGCTCGGGGAAAGGGTTCTCGGCGCCCTGCGCCGGTGGCGCGGGTCCGGAACGCCGGAGCGCGTCAGGGAGCGCCTCCGTCGTGCGGTCATGAACCCGGACACCCGCGGGAACGGGGATTCTCCCTCCGGCACCCCCGCTGCGTTCGCTTTGCTCGCCGCGCAGGTCGATCGGGAGCTTCGCGTCGCCCTGAGTTTCGATCTCTTCGTGCGCGATCCTTCGGCCGTGACCGAGCTTCACGAACTGCGAAAGGCGACCAAGCGCGTGCGCTACATGCTCGAAATGCTCGATCCGCTCTTCGGTGGAGCGCTCTCGGCCCCGGCCGCCCGCTTCCGGACTCTTCAGGACGATCTCGGCGCAATCCACGACTGCGACGTGTGGATCGCGGAGCTTCCCGGTTTTCTGGAGGCGGAGCGGGAGCGGACGATCGCGTATTTCGGAACGCCCCGCCCGTTCGCGCGCCTCGTCGAGGGCGTGGAGTTCCTGCTCGACGACCGCAGGAAGGAACGCTCCCGGCTCTACGGTTCCTTCGTGAAGACGTGGGAGCGGGAACTCGCGGACGGACTCTTCGGGACGACCTCGGACATTCTGAACGGACGCGAAACAGTCGAAACGAAGGAGGCGACGGAGACATGAAGATCGTCTGTCTGGGCGACGTCCACGCGAATCTGCCCGCGCTCGAGGCGGTCCTCGAAGATTCGCGGCGGCGAGGCGGAGACATCGTCCTCAACACGGGCGACATCGTCGGATACGGGCCGTGGCCCGAAGAGTGCGCGACGCTGCTGCTGCGCACGCAAATGGCCGGCGTGATCGGGAATTACGACGCGAAGGTCCTCGACGCGAAAAAGCGACTCGACGAATGGAAGAAGACCAAGGCACCCGAAAAGATCGAGGCGTTCCTCTGGACACGACACGCGCTTTCCCGCGCAACGCGCGAAGAGCTCTCCAGGCTGCCGGAGACGCGGCGCTTCACGGCCGCGGGAAAGCGCTTCCTGATCGCTCACGGAAGCCCCGATTCCCCGGACGAATTCGTCGGCCCCGAGACCCCCGGAGAACGGCTGGACGCGATCGCGGACACGTCCGACGCCGACGTCGTCCTTCTAGGACACACGCACGCCCCGTTTCTCCGGAAGGTCCGGGGCGTCTGGATCGTCAACCCGGGGAGCGTCGGCCGCCCGGAAGGCGGAGACCCGCGCGCGTCGTACGCGATCCTCAACGTCCGGGACGGGTACTTCCGAGTCACGCACTATCGCGTTCCCTACGACGTCGAGAGGACGACCGCGGCGCTCCGGGAGCTCGGAATGCCCGCGTCGCTGACGGATGTCTTCGAACGGGCGCGCCCGATGATTCCGTCCGGCGGACGCGAAGCGGCGGAGATGGCGCTCGCGCGCATGACGCCGGAGAACGTGCGCCACAGCCGTCAGGTGACGCGGCTCGCGCTCGCGCTGTTCGACGGGACGCGCGGCCTTCACGGCCTCGGGGACGACGCGAGGCGCCGGCTCGAACTCGCGGCCGTGCTCCACGACATCGGCTGGTCGGGCGGCGCGAAGGGACACCAGAAGCGTTCGATGCGCCTGATCCTCGAACGACCCGACCTGATTCCCGACGGGCGCGACCGCACGATCGTCGCGCTGCTCGCGCGATATCACGGAACGAAGGAGCCCGGCGAGGACGACGAACGCATCGGAAGTCTCACGGAGAGCGAACGGGAGGAATTCACGCGCCTCGCGGCGCTTCTGCGCCTCGCCGACGGGCTGGACTTCACCCACGCGGACGCAGTCCGCGATGTCGACGTCACCGTCGACGGCACGGGCGTGAGAATCCGCGTCGGGGCGGACTCCGAACCGCTCGCCGACATCGGCCGGGCGATGGAGAAGAGCGGCCCGTTCAGGAAGGCGTTCGACCGCGAGCCGGTCATCGAATGGCGCCCCATCTGATCCCGACAGAGGGGCACGTCGTCGGGCTCGTCGATCTCGGAACGAACTCCGTGCGGCTCCTCGTCGTGCGGATCAACGCGAACCGCTCGTACACGATCCTGAACCAGCACAAGGTCATGGTCCGGCTCGGCGAGGGGGAGTTCGTGAAGCAGCGCCTCAGGCCCGAAGCCATGGAGCGCACGATACTCGTCCTGCGCCGCTTCGCGGACATGGCCCGGAATCTCGGCGCGGAGGAGATCTACGCGGTTGCCACGTCCGCGACGCGCGACGCCGAAAACCGCGACTCATTCATCGAACGCGTCCGCAGGGAGGCCGACATCGATCTCAAGGTCATCTCGGGTCTCGAGGAAGCGCGACTGATCTACCTCGGCGTCGCGAGCGGCGTCCACCTCGGGAACCGGAACGCCCTCTTCATCGACATCGGCGGTGGCAGCACCGAGGTCGTCGTCGGCAACCAGGTCGAATACTCGTACCTCGACTCGCTCAAGCTCGGCTGCATCCGCCTTGCGAACATCTTTTTCCTCCCGGGCGAGGAGGAGCCGGTCGACGACCACCGGTACGCACTGCTCCGGCAGTACATCCGAAACGCGTCGCTGCGGAGCGTCCAGCGCCTCGCCGAGTCGGATTTCGACTTCGTCCTCGGCAGCTCCGGAACGATCGAGACGCTCGCCGAAATCGCCCGGCGCGCGCCTGGCAGAAGCAAGAAGCGGGAAGACGAGGGGGATTCCGTCGTCACGTTCGGTCAGATCGAGGCCGTCATCCGGAAACTCCGGTCCGCGACGCTCTCCGAGCGCCGCAAAATCCCGGGAATGACGCCCGAACGCGCGGACATCATCATTCCCGGAGCCGCGATTCTCCACACGCTCATGCAGGAACTGAAGCTCCGCGAAATCCGCGTCTGCGCGCGGAGTCTCAAGAACGGTCTTCTCGTCGACTACCTCATGCGCGGGACCTACGGCGGCTACCTCGAACCCGAAATGTCGGTCCGGGAGCAGAGCGTACTCCAGCTCGGCCGCTCCTGCGGCTTCGACGAGGAACATGCGCGGCACATCGCGGAACTCTGCCTCCAGCTCTTCGACGGCGCGGCCGCGATCGGCCTCCACGACCTCGGGAAGCGCGATCGCGAGCTGCTCTTCTACGCGGCGCTCCTCCACGACGTCGGGCTCTTCCTCTCGTTCAGCAACCACCAGGCACACAGCTTCTACATCATCCGGAACGTCGAGCTTCTCGGTTTCCACGCGCAGGAGATCGCCGCGATCGCCGCGACGGCGTTCTACCACAGGAAGCGCGCTCCGAAGAAGAGCGATCCGGAGTTCGCGCTCCCCGACGCCCCGTCGCGGAAGGCCGTCCGGGTCATGTCGATGTTCCTCCGGATGGCCGAGAGCATGGATCGGAGCCACCAGCGCTTCGTCAGGCGCGTGGAGTTCGTCCGCAGGGGAGACGTCATCATCCTGCAAATCACGACGATCCCGGGGTGTCAGCTCGAGATCTGGTCGCTCGAAGAGCACATCGGGACCTTCGCGAAACTCTTCGGCGAACGCTTCTCGATCCGGACGGACACATCGCCGGAATCCGGGGGCGTCTGAATTCCCTCCACAGGATCCCGGAGTTGGCCGATTGCCCGGCATTCCTTCCGGGGACTATACTTATATCGATACAATTCACGCCCGTTGCGGGGAGGCTGTCACGATGAGACGACTCTTCACGCTGTGCGCCTTTGCTGCGGCGTTGCTTCTTTCCGCGCCGCTCCCGCGGCAGACGGACGCCGCGGAGCTTCCGGAACCCGTCGCCGGAATCTGGAACAGTCTGTATGAGACGATGGAGCGGACGATCGGACTCAGGGACCGGCACGAGACGCTCCCCGAGTCGTCGTGGTTCGGTGCGGACAGAACGTCGAACGAGAAGAAGATCGACGAGCTTCTCGACCGCGCCATGGAGCTCCTGCTGACATCCGGGGTCAACGAACAGCGCCTGAAGATGCGCGAGCTTCAGGCGAAGATCCCCAAGATGCGCCGCTCCGTCGAGGAGTACCGAAATAAGCGACTCTCGGCTCCGAAGACCACGAAGCTGCCGTGGATCGTGAAAACCGTGAAGGACTACGACGGCATGATCGCCGACGCGGAGGAGCGAATCGCGGACACGGCCGCGCGGATCGCCGGGATCCGCGGGAAGATCGCGGAAAACCTCGCGAGCTACAACCTGAACCTCGACGAGGGACAGCTCGACGTCCTGCTCACGTCCGTCGTCGGCGACGATCTGCTCAAGAACGCCGTCGTTTTCGAGAACGTCCGGGCCGTCACGACGAAGCTCATGGAACTCGCGGGCGAGAACCGGGACGACATGGCCACCGCGCGGCGCTACTACGGAATGTACGTCGTCCTCATCGACGTCCTCATCCACACGCAGAACGAATTCATCCGGCGAATCGACGGCGAATACGTCCCCCGGATCAGGGATATCCGCGACAGCGTCAGGAAGAGTCTCGAGGAAGGACAGGCGGCGCTCGCGCGGCAGGGCTTCTCCGAGACGCAGCGGAAGGTCCTGGGCACGAACGTCGAATCGAACTCGCTGACGCTCCGGGCCGCGAAGCTCTACGAGGATCTCCTCTCGAGGCAGCGTTCCCGCCTCGTGCTCTGCCTCCACGGCCTCGAACGCGACCGCGAGGTCGCGAAGAACACCTACGATACCGTGCGGCATTCCTCGGATCTCAGCGGCCTGATCCAGTCGGGACTCAAGCTCTTCGACACGCTCATCGCGCTCCAGGTGCCCGAAATCCGGACGTTCGAAAACGCCGGAATCCGGCGCGAATTCGAGGAACTCACGCGACGGCTGCGGGAATGATCTTTTTCGCGTCGTCCTCATGTCGCGGACCGTCGCTTGTTGCCTGCGGGCAGACTGTCGCGCTATACTGACGGAAATGACGATCTGAAAGCGAGGGGTGTGTGACGATGAAACGTTTCGGCGGTATCGTGTTCCTGTGCGTCGCGTCTGTCGTTCTCCTGTGTGCGGCGATGCCCGCGCACGCGGGCCTGAATCTCGGCGTTCTCTCCGACGAATGGGTGGAGCAGCAGGCGGAGGCGCCGATCAAGTACTTCTACTATCTCATGAAGGACGGGAACGTGGCGGCGGAGTTCCGCGCGGTGGAAGAACAGATCAAGATCAAAATCAACGCGCAGGGGTACCTCAAGCTCGTGCAGCAGAACTCGCTCAAGACGGGCTTCAAGGACTACGCGCCGGGCGCCGTGTCGGAATCGACGGTCGCCGGCGAGAAGGCGGCCGTCCACGACTTCGCGTTCACCGTCGACAACGGATCGAAACTCAAGGGACGCGTCTATTGCTTCGTCAGGGGGAACACCGGCTATACGGCTCTGTTCGTGGGGCTCGAGGAGTTCTTCGGCGCTCTCGAGACGGATTTCGAAACGGTCGTGAACGGGATGACGATCGGCGACGCCGCGCCGGCGGTTCCGACCCAATCGCCCAAAACCCCGACCGCGACTCCGAAACCGACGCTTCCGACTGCCCCGATGCCGACGCCCTCGCTCAACCTGCCGGTCGCTCCGACGAAGACCCCGGAACCGACCGAAGCGCCGAAGGCCGGACCGACCGCGACTCCGAAGCTCGCATCCGGCGATCTCCCGGCCTCTCCGGACATCGCCTCGGGCGACGCGGCATCCGGCGGTCTGCCCGACCTTCCGAAGACCACCGAAACGTTCTGGACTCCCGGGACGCACCAGTACGAGGATCCGATGGCCCGCAGCGTCGTGACGCTTCCGGATTCAGCCGAACTCAAGGAAGAAATTCTTCCCGACGAGGTCATCTTCAATGGGCCGGACGCCTCCGAAATCCGGCTTCTCTTCCCCGTGACCGGGAAGGACGTCGAGAACCGCCTCGCCGAACAGACCGAAGGCTGGAGCGCCCACGGATCGTCTCCGATCACCGGCGCCCTCGCGGGAACCATCACGCTGTACAGCAAGACCGAAACCGTTCGCAAGGTCAGGCTCATCGCGAACTTTGCCGACATCCAGACGCTCGTCGAAGTCACCCTCGCCGCGGGCGACTACGACAAGGCGAAGTCCTGGATCCAGAGGCTCTTCGCGGACGTGAAGAAGAAGTAACCCGGAGAGACGCGCGCCGGACGGCCCGCCCCGAAACGGGCGGGCCGTTTTTATCCCGCGTGGAATTTCGGGAAGTTCACTGGAGGGATCGATATCGTGAGACGCTTTTCGTGGCGCGCTCCGTACGCGGCGGTCTGCATCGTCGCGCTCCTGCTGTGCGCCGGCCCAGCGTTCGCGCGCCTGTACCTCGGGGCACCGGCGGAGGAATGGGTGGAGCAGAAGGCCGAGCCGCCGCTGTCGCACTTTTACTACCTCGTGAAAAACGAAAAGATCGCGGCGGAGTTCCGCGCCGTCGAGGAAAAAATCCGGATACGCCTGACACCGCAGGCGTATCTCAAACTCGTCCAGCACAACTCGCTCAGGAGCTCCTTCAAGAACTACGTCCCGGGCGGAACGACGGAAGTCGCCGTCGCGGGGAAGAAGGCCGCGCGTCACGATTTCACGTTCACCGTGACGAATGGAAACAGCCTCCGGGGACGCGCCTACTGCTTTCTTGACGGAAACACGGGATACTCCCTCCTGTTCGTCGCGCTCGAAGACTCCTTCGACGCGCTCGCGGCCGACCTCGAGGCGTTTCTCGCCGGGATATCGGTCGGCGACGAACCTCCGGCCGCTCCGACGCCGGTCGCCGGACCAACCCCGACCCCGCAGCCGGAAATGACGATCCCCGAGCTCCCGATCGTCACGCCGCGTCCCGACCGGCCTGCCGCGTAGACTCCGGCGGATTCCCCAGACGTGACGACATCGCAGCCGCCCGACCGCTCCGGCGCGGAAGGGACCGGAGAACTCGCCGGGCTCGCCGCACTCGCGGGAAGACATATCCGAACCTGCGCGACGGGCCGAAGCGCGCTCGCGCTCGCCGCCGCAGCCGTTCCGATCCGGGACGCCCGACGGGTCGTCCACCTCCCGTTCTATTGCTGTCCCTCAGTCGCGCACCCGTTCGTAGACGCGGGGTTCGAGACACGGTTCTACTCGCAGGGAACGGATCTCGAGGCGGAACCCGACGCGACGCCGGCCCCGGGCGAGGTCTTCCTCTTCATCCACTGGTTCGGCTTTCCGAACCGTCCGGCGGACCGTTTCGCGCGCTCGTTCGGCCCGCTTCGCCCGCACGTCGTCGAGGACTGCGTTCCGGCGAGCCTCCGGGCGTTCGCTCCGGACGCCTCCCCGTCGCCCGCGGCCGACTACACGGTCTACAGCTTCCGAAAAGTCCTTCCGGTCCCGGACGGGGCACTTCTCGCGTCGCGCGTTCCGGTCGGAGGAAGGCTGCGTCCGTCCGACGAAGACTTCGTCGCCGCGGCGCTCGCTTCGCTCGGTGCGGCGGAGACGCGCGGAACGCCGGAGGGGTTTCGGACGTTTCGCCGCCGGACTCTGGAGGCGGAAGCACGTCTCGACGCCGATTCGGTCGCCCGCGAGGCGTCGCCCGGATGGATCGGACGCCTTCGTCGTCTCGATCCGCTTTCGGCCGTCGCGAAGCGGCGCACCAACGCCAGGCTGCTCGCGTCGCTGCTGCCGCCCGTACTGCGGCCGTTGCGGCGCGAGATCCCGGAGGACGCGGCGCCGCTCTGCCTCCCCGTCGTCCTCGAACGCGGGAGCCGCGACGAACTCCTGCGCCGCCTGCGGGCCGCCCGCGTCGCTGAGCCCCTCGCCTGGGACGTGAATCCGGAACCGGGAGAGCGTTTCGGGCCGGACCGGGATATCGCGCGTCGCGTCGTCGCACTCCCCGTCGGTCAGGAAATTGACGGGGAGGAGGTCGTTCGCCTCGCGGAGGTCGTCAGGAACGCCGCGGAAAGAGCGTGACGAGGAGATAGGCGAGCGCCGCGACGAGAATGATCGTCGCCCCCGCCGTGAGGTTGAACGCGTAGGAGAGCTGGA
>CALFXN010000633.1 GCA_937957815.1 uncultured Synergistales bacterium | reverse complement strand
GCGGCTGTCGCGGATCCTTCTGTTCTATGGTAGCATAGCCCCGCTTCCTCCGGATTTCGAGGTGGAAGACGGTACGCAAAGGAGCGCGAAACGGAATGCTGAAGGTCAGGGAATCTCTGGGCAAGGATGTCGGGCGATGCCTCGCCCGCATGGACCCCCAGGATATGATCAAGTACGGGGTTTCGGAAGGACAGATCGTCGAGATCGAGGGAATTTCGTCGTCGGGAAGCAAGCGCCGCACTCCTGTGCGTATTCTTTCCTGCGATTCCGAGGAACGCGGCAAGCAGATCATCCAGATCGACGGCGTCACGCGCGACAACGCCGGCGTCTCCATCGACGACAAGGTATCGGTCCACAAGATCGAGCATCATTTCGCCGGGAGCATCACGCTTCGCCCGCTGACGACGATGGCGCTCCTCGAAAAGGAACGCGACGCCCGGTACATCGGCTCGCTCCTCGAGGGTATGCCCGTCATGACGGGCGATCGCGTCCGGCTCGTTCTCTTCGGCACGCGCGTCGTCGACTTCCGCGTGACGGACACGACGCCCGACGGCACCGTGATCGTGAGCAGCGCGACGGCCGTGAACGTGGAAAAGGTCCAGGGCGCGAAGCGGGCCGCGAAGATCTCCTACGAAGATATCGGAGGACTCGGAACGCAGATCCAGCGGATCCGCGAGATGATCGAACTTCCCCTGCGCTTTCCGCAGGTCTTCGACCGCCTCGGCGTCCAGCCGCCGAAGGGAGTCCTGCTCTACGGCCCTCCGGGGACGGGGAAGACCGTCATCGCCCGCGCCGTCGCCAACGAGACGGACGTCTACTTCACGCATATCTCGGGTCCCGAAATCATCGGAAAGTTCTACGGCGAGAGCGAGGAACGTCTGCGCAATGTTTTCGAAGAGGCGCAGTCGCACGCCCCCTCGATCATCTTCATCGACGAGATCGACGCGATCGCGCCGAAGCGCGAGGAGATGGGCGGCGAGAAGCAGGTCGAACGCCGCGTCGTGGCGCAGCTGCTCGCCCTGCTCGACGGCCTGGAGTCGCGCGGCCAGATTGTCGTCATCGGCGCGACGAACATCCCGAACACGCTCGACCCCGCGCTCCGGCGTCCGGGCCGCTTCGACCGCGAGATCTCGATTCCGATTCCGGACAAGAAGGGGCGGTACGAGATCCTCCAGATCCACAGCCGCGGAATGCCGCTCGCGCCGGACGTCGACATGCACCGTCTTGCCGACATCACGCACGGGTTCGTCGGGGCCGACCTCGAGGCGCTCACGAAAGAGGCCGCGATGGCATCCCTTCGCGAGATTCTGCCGCACATCGACATGGAGATGGCCGAGATCCCCTACGACAGGCTTCTCTCGATGGACGTCCGGATGGAGCATTTCATCGAGGCTCTCAAGGAGATCGAACCGTCCGCGATCCGCGAGGTTTTCGTCGAGGTGCCCGACGTGACGTGGGACGACGTCGGCGGACTCGACGACATCAAGGACGAGTTGCGCGACGCGGTCCAGTGGCCGCTGCAGCACCC
>CALFXN010000632.1 GCA_937957815.1 uncultured Synergistales bacterium | reverse complement strand
CTCGTTCCTCCTGATCATGGGCACGTCGATCTTCGCGGTAGTCAACCTCTACGCGAAACGGGACAGGACAGGCTGAACCGTGGTCAACCCAGCGGGCGGCCGGTCACTCGGGGTCTCCGGCCGCCTCGAGGGTGCGCGACGCGATGATGTCGACGCCTGTGCCGCAGACATCCGCCGCGATGACCTGCCCGACGACGATGGGGGCTGGGACGACGAGTCGCGCGATTTCGCGGGAGATGTCGAAGAGACGACCCTTCGGAACGGCCTCACGGCTTCGCACGGGGCAGACCGGGAGTTTCCCTCCCGAGACGCGGACCGTCGTCGCGAAGACGCGGACCGGGTTCGCGATCTCAGCCTTTGCGAACGCGAGCGCCCGGGGACACCCGTTCCCTTCCACCAATATTAGTTCCTTCCCGTCGACGGTGATCTTGAGGTCGCATCCGACCGGGCACCCCACGCAGATCATGTTCAGAACCCGCTGTTCCATCGGAATCATGCCTCCACGACGTCGATCGTGACGCTCGTGACGCTTTCCGGCAACCTCCGGAGGTCGTCGCGGGTCAGATGGATTTCGTTCATCTCGCCGGGGCGGACGTAGCGGCGCGTCTGGGAGAAAAGCCCGTGCTCCGCGACGACGCGGCAGTGCCGCTCGATCGGACGCGCGACGCGGAAGTAGACCGTGACGTCGCCCTCTCCCGTGATGAACTGGGGCGAGAAGAGACGGACGATGCTGCTTCCCCGGATGTCGATTCTCCGCCGGGGCGCCCGGAGCGATCCGGCGGCATAGAGCGCCGCGTTGCGCCCCGCCGCGAACCCTTCCTGGCTGACCCAGTCGGCGAGATCGTAGACGATGACGACATTCCCGGCCGCGAAAACGGACGGAAGCGACGTCTGGTACATCTCGTCGATGACCGGGCCGTTCGTGACCGGATCGATGGCGATCCCCGCCATCCGGGAGAGTTCGTTCTCGGGGATGAGGCCGACGGCGAGGAGCAGCGTGTCGCAGGGGACGAACCGCTCCGTTCCCGCGACGGGGGCGCGACGGTTGTCGACCTGCGACACGGTGACCCCTTCGAGGCGGTCCTGTCCGTGGACGCGGGTGACGGCGTGTTTCAGATAAAAGGGGATTCCGTAGTCGTCGATGCACTGGGCGATGTTGCGCCGCAATCCGCCGGCCCACGGCATGAGTTCGAAGACGCCTTCGACGCGCGCTCCCTCCCAGACGAGGCGGCGGGCCATGATGAGGCCGATGTCGCCCGAACCGAGGATGACGGCCCTGTGTCCCGGCATGAAACCCTCCATGTTCACGAATCGCTGCGCCGTCCCCGCCGTGTAGATTCCGGCCGGTCGGCTCCCCGGGATGTTGATCGCCCCGATCGGGCGCTCGCGGCACCCCATCGCGAGCACGGTCGCCCCCGGGATGACCCGGAAGACCCCGCGTCCGGGAGTCATGACGTCGAGACTGCCGTCGGATCTCATTCCGAAGACCATCGAGTTCGTCATGAAGCGGACGCCCGCGTCATGGGCACGTCCGATCCACCGGTGCATGAACTCCGGTCCCGTGAGCTCCTCCTTGAACGTATGGAGGCCGAATCCCGGATGGATGCACTGCTGGAGGATGCCCCCGAGATCCCAGTCCCGTTCGAGGACGAGGACGTCCCGCGCACCCGCCTCTCTCGCACCGATGGCCGCAGCGACGCCCGCGGGACCTGCGCCGATGACCGCAACGTCGACTCTGATGTCGTTCATCGGGATGCCTCCCTGAACCAGTAGTCCTTCGTCTTGCCGACGAGGTATCGGGAGTGTCCGCCGTGCCGCGTGATTTCCTCCGGGGAGACGCCGAGCTCCCGGGCGAGGATGTCGATGACGCGCGGACAGCAGAATCCTCCCTGGCAGCGCCCCGCTCCGGCGCGCGTCCAGATCTTGATGCCCGCCACGGTCCGCGCTCCCCGGCGGATGGCCTCGACGACCTGCCCCTCGGTCACCATTTCGCAGCGGCAGACGATCTGGGCATAGCGCGGATCGTCCGCCGCGAGGCGCGCCTTCTCCCCGAACGGGAGCGATTCGAACCGGGGGATGTGTTTCCGTTCCGGGACGAATGCGGTGTTCGGCGCGAACGTGATGCGGCGACCGAGCGTTTCTTTCATGAGGTCGACGATATGTCGGGCGATCGCGGGCGCGCTCGTGAGTCCGGGGGATTTGATCCCGGCTGCGTTCACGAAGCCGAGGGGTCGTCGGACGACGTCGAGGATGAAGTCCTGCGAGTCAGCGTTTGCGCGGAGCCCGGAGAAGGTCGTGATCGCCATGTTGAGCGGAATTCCCGGGACGAGACGTCGCGCGTCGGCGAGCGTTTCCGC
>CALFXN010000631.1 GCA_937957815.1 uncultured Synergistales bacterium | reverse complement strand
AGGAGGGGTAGGGAAATGCGTTTCGGAAGAGCACTTGGCGTATTGGCAACAGCGGCGGCATGTGCCGCGGTGTTCTCGGTCCCGGCGATGGCGGCGATCGAGATCAAGTTCGGGCATTCGGGAAGTCTCGAGCACCAGTACCAGATCGGCGCGGAGCAGTTCAAGAAACTCGTCGAGGCGGAGTCAAAGGGGGAACTGAAGGTCACGATCTTCCCGCAGGCTCAGCTCGGCGGCGAGCGCGATCTCGCCGAAGGCGTAAGGATGGGGACGATCGAAATCGCCTCCGTCGCCGCCGGAAACCTCGCGGGATTCGTTCCCGAACTCCAGCTGTTCGGAATTCCGTTCCTGTTCCCGTCCCGCGAAAAGGTGTACGCGGTTCTCGACGGCGACGGCGGTAAAGAAATCTCGAACATCATGGCGGCGAAGGGTTTCCGGAACCTCGCGTTCTGGGAGGTCGGCTTCCGGAATATGACGAACAACACGCGCCCCGTGAAGGTTCCCGCGGATATGAAGGGGCTGAAGATCCGGGTTCAGGAATCCAAGATCTGGATCGAATTCATGAACCGCCTCGGCGCGGTCGCGACGCCCATCCCGTTCGGCGAACTCTACTCGGCGCTCCAGCAGAAGGTCGTCGACGGGCAGGAGAACCCCATCGCGACGATCTACTCGATGAAATTCTACGAGGTACAGAAGTATCTCTCCCTCACGGGCCACACCTATGAACCGGCGCTCGTCGTCGCGAACCCGAAGTGGTTCGGCGGGCTCGATCCGAAATATCAGGCCATCATCCTGAAGGCGGCCGCCGACGCGGCCGCCTATCAGCGCCAGACGCTCGCGGATAAGGACAAAGAGCGTTTCGAGATCATCAGAAAGGCCGGCGTCGTGATCGAGGAAAATCCGGACAAGGAAGCGTTCGCGAAGGCCACGGCGGATATCCACAAGGTTCTCGCCGATACGGTCCCGGAAAAGCTCGTCCAGATGATCAAGGACCAGGTCGCCGCAGCCAAGTAACGGGAAGTGACTTTGCGGACGCCCCCGATCGTTCTCGTGCGGGGGGCGTCCGCCCGCAGGGGTGAGTGACGTGAAAAAAGTGCAGACGGTCCTGTCCGTTCTCTCCGGGGCGTGCCTGGCCGTTGTTTTCCTCGTGACATTCGCGCAGGTTATCCAGCGCTACGTCTTCCAGATGGCGATGCCGTGGTCCACAGACGTCATCCGGATCTTCTTCGTCTATTCGGTCTTTCTCGGAATGGCGGTCGGCGTTCTCAAGAAGGCCCACCTGAACATCGACGTCGTCGTCCACGCCCTGCCGGAGGCCGTCCGGGCGAAGCTCGACATCGTCTCCAACGTCATCGTGACGGTCTTCCTCGCTTCCGTCTTCTGGTACAGCTTCCGCTTCATCACGGCGAACGCCGATCAGTACACCCCCTATCTCATGTTCCCGATGAGCTATGTCTACGCGATCATCCCGCTCTGCGTCTCCGTCATGATCGTCTTCCTCGTCGTCGATACGTACCGGTCGGTCTTCGGCTCTCCCCGGAAGGGAGGCGACGCCGCGTGAGCTGGATCTTCGGACTTTTCGGAGTCTTTTTCCTCGGCGTCCCGATCGCGTTCTCGCTGGGGTTCGTCACGCTCGTCGGGCTCTCCGGCGGCTCGATTCCGATGGAGGTCATCGTCCAGCGGATGTTCACGGGCGTCGACAACTTCGCGCTGATCGCGATTCCGCTCTTCATCCTGGCGGGCAATCTCATGGCCGTCGGCGGCATCTCGCGGCGGATCACGTCGTTCTCGGAGTCGCTCGTCGGACACTGGCCGGGTGGCCTCGGAATGGTCACGATCGTGGCGTCGATGATCTTCGCGGCCGTCACGGGGTCGGCGATCGCGGCGACCGCCGCCATCGGCGGACTCCTCATCGGCGTCATGGTCTCGAAGGGATACTCGAGGGAATACACGGCCTCGCTCGTGGCCTGCGCCGGGTCCATCGGACCGATCATACCGCCGAGCATTCCGCTCGTGGTCTACGGCGTCATGGTGAGCGCGTCGATCGCGAAGCTCTTCATGGGCGGCGTCGTCCCGGGGATCATCATGGGAATCGCGCTCATGATCGTGAACTACATCGTCAGCAAAAAGCGCGGCTACGTCGGCCGCGAGACGCGGTCGAGCCGCGCGGAGCTGTGGGCCGGACTCAAGGACGCGATTCTCGCGCTGTTCATGCCGTTCATCATCATCGGCGGCATCGTCTTCGGAATCTTCACGCCGACCGAATCGGCCGGAATCGCGGTCGCCTACGCGCTTCTGATCGGCGGGCTCGTCTACCGCGAACTGACCTGGCGGAACATCGTCGATGCGTTCATCGACGCGGCGATCATGAACGGGGTCATCCTGACGGTTCTGATGACCGCGAGCCTGTTCATCTGGTTCATGACCGTGAAGATGATCCCGCAGCAGGTCACGCAGGTGTTGCTGCAGATCGTGCATTCCCAGTGGACGGCCCTGCTCCTGATGAACGTCGTCCTTCTCGTGGCGGGAACATTCATCGACACGATCAGCGCCCTGACGATCTTCGTGCCGCTCTTCCTGCCGCTCGTGAAGGCCTTCAACATCGACCTCGTCCACTTCGGCGTGGTCGTGGCCGTGAACCTCACGATCGGGATGTGCACGCCCCCTCTCGGGGTCTGCCTCTTCGTGTCGTGCGGCATCGCGAAGACGACGCTCCGGGAGATGCTTCACGACCTCGCGATCATGATGATCCCCCTGCTCGCCACGCTCGCGATTGTCACCTACCTTCCGTGGACGGTGACGTGGCTCCCGAACGTTCTCGGTCTGTAGCGCGGACGCGTCGGGCGAACACCAGAAGAGCCTCCCAGTAGGCGCCCCCTGCCGTCGTCATGACGTCGTTGTGCCCCGCGCCGGGAACCCAGAGGCACATTTTCGGGGAACGTGCGCGGTTGTAAAGGGCCGGGCCGTGGGGAAACGGGACGATTTCGTCACGACGGCCGTGGATGAACAGGATCGGACATCTCACCGAAGGTATCTTCCGGATGTTGTCGAAACGGTCGAACGGAAGTATGGGAAGGATGGTCAGCAC
>CALFXN010000630.1 GCA_937957815.1 uncultured Synergistales bacterium | reverse complement strand
TCGCCTTCAGCTCGAATCCCCTCCTTGGCGTCCTCGTCGGTACCGTCGTCACGATGCTCGTCCAGGCAAGTTCGGCGACGATCGGACTCACGATGGCGATGGCGTCGCAGGGACTCCTCTCGCTCGACGCGGCCATCCCGATCATTCTCGGCGACAATATCGGGACGACGATCACCGCCGTGCTCGCGTCCATCGGTGCGAACCGGTCGGCGAAACAGGCCGCGGCGGCGCACGTTCTCTTCAACGTCATCGGCGTCGTCATTTTCGTCTCGGCTCTGCCCCTCTTCGAATCGATCGTCGCCCGAACGTCAACGGACATCGCCCGCCAGCTCGCCAACACGCACTCGCTTTTCAACTGCATCAACACCCTGATTTTCCTTCCCTTCACGGGACTTTACGCCAAGGTCATCACATTTCTCGTCCCGAACAGAGAGACCGTTGCCTATCGCGGGCCGCAGTTCCTCGACGAAAAACTCATCCAGGCTTCGCCGGCCGCGGCTATCGACGCCGTAAAGGCCGAAATCGTCCACATGGGGCGTCTCGCGCACGAGATGTTTCTCTACGTGCGTACTGCTTTCATCGAGGACAATCCGAAGATGATCGACGAGGTCAACGAGACGGAGAAGAGCGTGAACGCGCTCAACCACGCGATCAACCGCTACGCGACGGAAATCTGGCAACGGGGGGTTTCGAGTGAACTGTCGCAGGTCCTCGCATCCTACGTGAACGGCGTCGGAGACATCGAGCGTATCGGCGATCACGCACAGAACCTGATCGAACTATACGACTACAAGCGCGAGAACGGCGTCGAGTTCTCCCAGATCGCGCGCGACGAATTCGAGGATATGTTTCGTTCCGTCGAGCGTGCCGTCTGTCTGAGTCTCGAGTCGTTCGCCGAGGAAAACCCCGCGAAGGCGCGCGAGGTTATCGACGTCCTCGAAGAGGAGATCGACCGCAAGGAAAAGACCATGCGCAAGAGCCACATCGCGCGACTGAACCACGGGGAGTGCAACCCGCCGGCAGGGGTCATCTTCATCGATATCCTGAGCAATATGGAGCGCATCGGGGACCACGCCCATAATTTCTCGTTCATCGCTCTCGATATCGCAAAGCTGCACTCCTGATCAGTCGCATTCGACAAGCCATTTCCGATACTTCTTCGGCAGATGGGAGCGTTGCAGGTCCGGATTCCTGCGGAACGCGATCGCGGCGTTTCTGAAGTACTGCCGGAACAGATCCTGAACGGTCTGTTCCTCTTCTGTCTCCTTCGGCCGCGACGGAGGGTCGAACGGCGCGGTCTCCCACGTTCCTTCGCCGTGGAGGATGGCCTCTTTCCTGCGGACGTCGTGGATGACGAACCGTTCGAGGGGAAGACGGGCGGCGAAGTGTCCGCCGAGGAGCGGAAGAATGTGAAAGTCGGGTTCGATCGGCGCGTACAGCACCTCGCCGATATCGCGGAACCTGACGAGCCCAAGGAAACGACGCCGCTCTCCGGCGACGCGACGGGCGGCCTCGTGAACGGCGGCGACGGACTCGTCCGCGAGGCGGCGGCCGAGTCGCGCGCCTTCGCGCCACGCGAGTGCGAGATACCGGAGAACGTGTACGTCGATTCCAGGCAGCTCCGAGAGGAACGCGTGGTACGCCCCGGCTGCCGTCCGGAAGGACGTCCGCTCCCGCAGGGCGCGGGAGACGGACATCGCGACGCGTTCGTCCGTCAGGATCTCCTCGGGAGAGAAAAGACATCTCTGCCCGTCTTTGGGCCGGAGAATATCGTCCGGCTCGCGTCCGTCCCGCGCGACCTTCAGGAGCAGACACAGGAAGCCGTTGTACGTCCCGTCGTACCGATAGATTGTCATGCCATGTCGAGGACGAGCTGGTTCACGGAAGGTCGCTTTCCGGAGCCCGAGAGGAGTCGCCTCCGGAGAACCGGGACCGGGATTCGGGGATCTCCGCAGAAACGCCCCGAACACGCGATGAAGTGACGCGCCCTTGAGTATACGATGCCGAGACGGACGAGGTTATCAGGCGTCAGCGT
>CALFXN010000629.1 GCA_937957815.1 uncultured Synergistales bacterium | reverse complement strand
GGATGCCTCCGCCTCAACGGACGACCGGGAAAAGCTCACGCATTTCGGCCTCACGTCGAGGGAGACGGACGTCGCGCTTCTGCTGCTGCGGGGCTTTCGGGACGCCTCGATCTGCGCCTCGCTCTTCATCTCGCGAAACACCCTCAAATATCACCTCAGGAACATCTACCGGAAGACCGAGACGGGCAACCGCCGCGAACTGCGGGACGTCGTCGGCTGACGCCGCGCCTCCGCGTCCTCTTTCGTGCATCGCATGAGGGGTGGCGGAAACCACCCCCGGACGGCATGCGTCGGGGTGGGGCCCCGCCGTTTCGTTTGCGCTACGATGCGTTCGGAGAACTGCCGGGTGTGTCGGGAACGAAGGAGACGGCGAACGCGAAAGGGAGGTGTCCCGAATGCAGGAAACGAGCGCGTGCGGCCGAACGGTCGCCGGAGAGCCCTCCGATGCGGAGATCCGCATCCGGCTCCAGCTCGAACCCTTCCGTCTGACGAGGCGGGAGGCCGAGATCACGCTGCTGCTGCTCGGCGAGCTGCAACGAAAGGCTATTCTCGAGACGTGCGGCATCACGAACAACACGCTCAAGAGCCACATCCGCCGGATCTACCGGAAACTGGGGGCGGTCCGCCGGGATGACCTCGCCGGACGCGTGAGGGCGGCGGGGGGCGAAAGATGCGCGAAAAGTCGACCGAATCGCACTGGCGCTTCAATATGATGCGGACAAAGGACCGTCTCTGCGGTAGACTGGTGGCGGAAGCGAAATTGGTGCGGAAGGGAGATGATGGCGGGTGACGTGTCGTCGATCCGTTCTGGCCGTTTTTGTTCTGTGCCTGTGCCTCTTCGCGGTTCCCGCGTCCGCTTTCGGTGCGGATGCCGCCTCCGCGGCGCCGAAGAACGAGATCTCGCGCGCGGAGTTCTTTCTCAAAAAGTTCGAGGACAGGCTTGCGCGTTTCCGGGGGCAGTCATTCCGGCTCGGGTACGAGGACCAGGAGGCCCTGAACCGGATCCGGGCGCTCAAGGAGAAGTATCCCGGCGATCCGGCCGTCGAAGCGCTCTTCCGGCGGGGGCGCGCCGCCCTCATGAAGAGCAAGGGGGACTTCATCGACATCACCCCCGCGATGCTCGCGTACCGGGAGAACGAGCAGAAGCTCAAGTCCATCTTCGGCCGTCTCGCCGACGAGGAGTGGAAGCGCTTCGCGGAGAGCGTCCTTTCCGGCCCGACGACGATCGCGAAGCCGTTTCCCGCGCCGGACAGGGAGAAGGTCTTCCTTGACGAGATCCTGGGCCGCTACGTGATTCTCGACGATTTCGAATACCCCGCGAACCAGTTCGTCGACATCGGGCGCGAGTTCGTCTTCGCCGGGTCGGGCGCGCTCGGATGGTATTTCGTCGAGATCTCGGACAGGAGCTGGCTCGGCCCCTACGAGGCGCTCAAACGCTATCGGAGGCTCGTGAACCGCGACTTTCCCGAGGGCGGGAAGTGGACGCTTCTCGGCCGGATCTCCGGAATCGAACTCGCCATTCCGCAGGCGGAGAAGACGAAGACGATCGCCCCGCGCTGGGGGTGGGTCGTCGGGCCGGTCGCGATCTATATCCCCGGGATCACGTTCGCGGTGTGCGACGAGACGTCCGGGACGGGCGGCGTCTTCGCGGGAGAGGAACGAATGGAGGAGATCAAGGGCCCGCTCTATACGGTTCGCTCGATCCCGGCCGACGTGAC
>CALFXN010000628.1 GCA_937957815.1 uncultured Synergistales bacterium | reverse complement strand
GACGGTCGCCTTTTTGTCGGGGAGTTCTTCCGGGCTCAGACCACGAAGGCCGTTCTTCAGCGCGCCGACATGGACCATGACGAGAATCGCTCCGTAGTCGAGGAATGCCGGAAAGATCGCCGCGATCATGATCTCCTTGTATGGAACGCCGAGAAACGACGCCATGATGAACGCTCCAGCCCCCATGACGGGAGGCATGATCTGTCCTCCGGAACTTGCGACGGCCTCGACCGCCCCGGCAAAGTACGGCGGATAACCGATTTTCTTCATGAGCGGGATCGTGAAGCTTCCTGTTCCGTAGACGTTCGCGACGGCGGACCCGGAGATCGAGCCGAACAGACAGGAGCTCACGACCGCGATCTTCGCGGGGCCACCGGCCGCCGTCCCCGTAAAGGCTTGGGCGATATCCATGAAGAACGCGCCTGCTCCGCTCTTTTCGAGGAATCCGCCGAAGATGAGAAAGACCATGACGTACGCCGCGGAAACGCCGAGCGGCATCGAGAAGATCCCCTCGTCGGTCAGGTAGATGTGCTCGATGACCTCGGGCAGGGAAAACGACAGCCCTTTGAGCAGCCCCGGCATGTAATGGCCCCAGTACATATATGCTGCGAAGACCGCGGCGATGAGCGACAGCGGCCAGCCGACGACCCGGCGCGTCGCGTCGAGCAGCAGGAAGAGCAGCAGCGCCCCGAGAATCAGCTGCGATGTCGTTACGGAATCGACTTGGACAATCCGCGACGCGATCTCCGAATAGTGATACATCGCGTAGAGCCCCGGCAACGTGGCGAGAAGCGCAAGGAGCCCGTCGTACCAAGGGACGCTGTCCTTCGGGTCGGAACTCTTGAACGGAAAGAGAACGAAGGTCATCGGCAACACGAGCGTCAGATGGATGACGCGCTGAAGATACGCCTCATAGTTTCCGAACAGGGCCGTATAGATGTGAAACAGTCCCACTCCGACGATATACCAGTACATGAACGTTTTTGTCGTGCCCTTGAGCGCCCGCACGGGCATCACTCCTTTTCGTTTGCGGCTGAAAAAACACGGTGCGGGGGCCTCGCGGCCACCCGCACCGGATACTTCCCCCGTACGGGAAGAATAATCTGCCCTATTTCGCTTCCTTCCAGAATTTTCCGGCGCCAGGATGAACGGCGACGCCCGCGGGAACGGCAACCTTCGGATCGAGCTCGTCCATGTCCTTGACCGCCATGGCGAGCGTCTTCTTGTTCTCCCACATGGCCTTCGTGAGTTCATAGACGAGTGTTTCGGGGAGATCCTTCCGGATCACGACGCACGTGTAGTCTCCGACTGTATTCGTCGGTTTCGTCACGCTCTTGTAGACACCCGGCTCGATCGTGAACGTCACCGTTCCGTAGGCATCTGCGAGCGCCTTGAGCGAGGCATCCTCGACGGGGAGGATCACCACGGGAACCTGGCTCTCGATATTCATGACGATAGACGCAACCCGACCCACCGAAAACGCAAAGCAGTCGAGGTGATTATCGGCAAGGAGATTCGCGCCGTCCTCGTAGGAGGAGAACTCGACGGAACCGCCCCAACCCTTGATATTGTCGTACGTCGCGCCGTACGCCTTCTTGAAGAGCGCCTTCACGACGAATTCCGACGCCGTTCCAGGCTTCAGCGTCGCGAAACGGAGCGGAAGCTTCTTCGTGGAAATATAACCGAGCGTCGTGATACCGTTCTTTTCGGCGAAATCCTTGCGCATAATGAAGTAGGTGTACTGCGTGTAGAGGTTCGCCATGACCACGGCGTTGTCGGCCGCTTTCTTGAAGGGATCGTCTCCCTTGATCGCGGCCCCGACCATCGAAGTCACGGAGAAACCCATGTCGCCTTTTTTCAGGTCGGAATTGACGATATTCGACACTCCGCCCCCCGAGCTGCTCGTCGTCTGGAGGACCGCCTTCGTCCACATCTCCGAGAGGGCGCCGCCGAGCGCGAACCAATTGCCCCCGGGAGGTCCGGCCATGAACTTGAGCTGATCGGGCCATCCGGCTTTGTCGGCTGCAGCAGCGATTCCGACTCCCGCCGCGAGAACGGCGACTGCGAGAAGAAGAGCACACATCCGTTTCATCGTATACAGATCCTCCTCCGGCTACCAAGAATGACGTGCTTTTACGCTTGAATTATTATACACTTTCAGTTGGACTCGTGTCGGCGCATTTCCCGAAACGAGAATCTGTTTCCGAAGGGAAGGGATTTCATGGCATCCGGAATGTCGCATCTCGGAGGGAAGCTGTCCGATCTGCCGCTTTCGCCGCAATCGACGCCCCAAGTGGATAAACGCATCGTCTTCGGCCCTGATCGTTTCTGGCCGGAGTATACGGCGCGCCACTTCACTGCAAAGGTCGGAAGCGTCATCACGACGCACGCGCACGACTGGCCCCATTATATCCTTGTCTTCTCTGGAACGGTCGAAGCCAGAATCGGCGACGATATCGTCCGCGCGGACGAGAAATCGTGGATCCACGTTCCGGCGAACGTACCGCACTCATTCACCGTCGTCGGCGACGTGCCGTTCGAGTTCGTCTGCATCGTTCCGGCCCGGGGAGACGTTACGCCGCCCCAGAAATGACGCCCGAGACGAAACGGGGCGGCCGGGGTCATCCGGCCGCCCCGTTTCGTCATTCTCCCACCGTCACGCCAGGCGAGGCTTCGGACAGGTCGCACACCCTGACGTTCCCGCCGCAGTGGACGCGGACGAGTTCCGCCGTCTCTCCGGCGGCTTTCCTGGCCAGCTCCGGCGTCGCGGGAGGCAGCGCGTCGACATTGATCGCGACGTTCCGGGTCTCGGGCCGGATCTTGCTCCGCTCCCCGTTTCTCCAGCACCACCCGCGGCAGAAGACGTCCCCCGAACGGGAATCCTTGTACACGACCTCCCCGTCCCTTGGATGCTCTTCCGCTCCTCCGCCCAGCGGGAGATACGTTTCCGTTCCGTCGGCGAAGCAGAGCTCGAGGTCTCCGGTCACGGTGTCGAGGTCGTCTCCGCCGAGGGGCACGAGGTATCGGAGACTCTGAATGTTGAAGATCGTCACGAGCGGCGAGATGAAGGGAAGCGTCTTTCCTCCGATGACGCGCTTGACGAGCCCCTCGACGGACGGAGGGTTCGGGTTCGGATTGAGACCGAACGATGTGAACGCGTTTCTCCATGCCGCGATGGACGGATTCGACCGGTGCTCCCTGAGCGTGGGGTTCGAACGGACACTTTCCTCCGCATCGCGGAGCATCGCGGTCAGGACGTCGGATTCCCCGGTATTCGATACGCCTTCGGCGATAACGACGCAGCGATGGTAACCGGGAAACAACCGGAATATTCGAGGATGGACGGATATCTTCATGACTCGGTTCTCACTTCCGTTCCTTTCGGATTCTTTTTCCGCGCGGCTATTTCGTTTTCGGCGTCACGCAGCCGGTTCCATTCCGCAGGAATGAGCCGCGACGCCAGATCCTCTCGGAGCATGTTTCCAAGGGTCCGCCTGTTTCCCACCTGTTCCCTCGGGATGTCTCCCCAACCGATCTTCCTTTTGTTCAAATACACGTCGAGGTCGACGAAGCGTTCTCCGTCGGAATCGTATTCGAGGCCCATCATGATCCGCTTCAGTTCCGGGGCCGTGAGGAACGTCAGGATACGGATCCGGTACACGCGGACCGGCATGAGGATGTGCGCGTAGTCCTTCCCCCACCCCTCGCCGAGGATCAGTCCGATCTCGAGCGCATTCATCGCGATCCGCATCCGCCTGACGTGGAGGTCGTAAAACCCATCCATATCGTACATACGGATCTCGATGTCGTTCCAGTCCTTCCGCTCCAACCCTTCGTTGAAATAGTCGAGCCCCCTGCTCCGAAGGGTAGCATGGATCGCCTCGAAGGGCTGTCGGATATACAGGACGTCGTCCTCGATATCGGATCGTCTCAGAGGACGGTTCAGCGACTTTTTCGTGAAAACGACCGCCACGCCGAGATCGCTGCTTTTTCTGAGGACGTGGCGCAGTTTGCCCTGTGTCGCGTCGAAGTCGAGCCGGATCTGGTCGAAGACCCGGCGATAATCCCCGAAATACCGGAACGAGAGAATCCGCGGGATCGGAATGATCCGATGCACGAGCGCCCGATCCTCGTTCATGACATGACAGAGGAGTTCGTCTGCAGGGGCCTGGCAGACGTATGCACGGAAATGGCGGACCATTCCTTCCCCCCCAGTACAGAGAAAAATCGTCTGTCCCTCCATCGCGACATCGATCGCGTCGCGCGCGGAATACGGAATGGCCCCGAAACGGTCCTTCAGAAACTCGTCCCACGCGGCGCTTCTCGCGCGGACCATGAGAATCCGCGGCCCTCCTCGAACGATCGTCAGCATGCCGTCACCTCCCCGAATATCGACACGACTCCTGTCACAACCCGCACTTCCGCATCCTGCTCCTGTCCCTGTCGACGTAAGATGGATACGGGATGGAATACGCATCCCCCGTTGCGACGTCGATGCAATTCACTCCGAGGACTCCGTTCAGAAAGAACCGCTCAGGTCCGTCCGAATCCCCTCGCGAGGCGTCGTGTCCAAACAGGTTGAACCGCGCCGGGGGGACGGGCAACCCCGTTATCTCGTGGCTCATAGCGATTTCGAGTCCGTCGAGGCGCACGGTCGTTCCCCGCTCGAACACGCTCGATCCAGGGAACGCGACGAGCATCGAGGGCACGTGATCGTGATTTCCCGCGACGAAAAAGACGCGTTCCGGCGGAAGCGAACGAATCGCGGCGGAGAGGACCGCCAGTTTCCCGACGTACCACGGCAGCAGTCTGGGACAGAGTCCGATCTTGACATCGTCCGCGACGTCACCCGTATGGATCAGCGCGACGGGAGATACCCGCGCGATGAATCCCTTCAGATCCCGGTAGAAGGTCGAGGGTGTGTCCGAAACGTGGACGACAAGCCTCCCCCTCAGCGGAAGGAGATCTTCGGGGATATACAGCGAGTCCGTTATCCGCGAGAGCAACCGTTTCCAGATCATGATCCCCTCCCCGTTGCGCCCATTCTATCACCGCCGCGCATCGTGTCGGGAGTGATGATATGATACTGTGTCCGAGCAGATGGAATCACACGGAAGGAATGGTTGCCATGGAATCGACTGAACTCAGGGACGCTTCGCGCCGGACGCTGGCGGTGATCGGGGCTGGCCCGGCGGGACTTCTCGCGGCGGGACGCGCCGCGGAACTCGGAGCTAGAGTGCTTCTTTTCGACAAGAATCCCGAGGCGGGAGTCAAGCTCCTCATCTCGGGAAAAGGACGATGCAACTTCACGAACGCCGAGCCGGACATCCAACGTTTCATCGCGACCTACGGAAAGTCGGGACGCTTCCTCTTCAGCGCCATCAGCTCATTCGGCCCGGAGGATATTCGCAGTTTCTTCGCCGCAAGAGGCGTCCCTTCGGTCGTCGAGCGCGGAAAGCGCGTCATCCCGGAGTCGCGGATCGCCTCCGACATACGCGACGCCCTCGTCGGGTATGCCCGGGATACCGGAGTTCTGTTCCGCTTCGGCGAAGAGGTCAGGGATCTCTCCACCGACGGGGAAACGCGGAGAATCCGCAGGATCGTCCTCAGAAGCAGCGGAGAACCCGTCGACGCCGTGATCCTCGCAACCGGGGGAGCATCCTATCCGAGAACTGGCTCGACCGGAGACGGGTACCGGATGGCGCAGAAAATCGGGCACACGATTACGACGCCGAGACCGTCGATCGCGCCGATCCGGATCCGACAGTCGCCGCTCTTCGCAGCCCAGGGACTCGACCTGAAGAATGTCTCCGTTTCGGCATGGATCGACGGGAAGAAACGCGACGAACGCTTCGGCGACCTGTCCGTCACGCACTTCGGACTCAGCGGTCCCATCGCGATGGACCTCAGCCGGGAGATCCATGAACTCATGCAGGAGGGGGATCTCGTCCTCAGGATCGACTTCAAGCCCGCCCTGACATACGAGATGCTCGACGCCCGTTTTCAGAGGGAGTTTCTCAAGCGGGGCCGGGAGGAGATCCGGAGCGTCCTGCGGGCGGT
>CALFXN010000627.1 GCA_937957815.1 uncultured Synergistales bacterium | reverse complement strand
GCGCGAAGAGCCCTTCGATCAGAAATTCCTTCCTGAGGGCGTCCGTACCGTAATGCCTTTTAATGTCTTCAGGGTTCGCCGAGTTGCGAATGTCCATATCCGACGCCCCCTTGTCGTCCGGTTGTCTCCATCCATCCCCAGGCACTGTCTTGACCGTCGCTTTCCGTACACCAGCTCGCGAGAGATCTCCAGCGCGGTGTCGCGGACGCGGATACCGAGCGAACGCGACTGTTCGTCGCTGAATCGGCAGGAGGGAGAACTCACGCTCACCGCCCCGACAGGATATCCGCGAAGATCGAGGATCGCCGCTCCGACACATCGGATTCCCTCTTCATTCTCTTCTTTCTCCTCGCAGAATCCTCGGTTTCCGCAACGGACGAGAATATCCTCCAGACACCGCCGCTCCGTAACCGTTCGATCCGTGTGCGCCCGCATTTCCGTCTTGTCGAGATACTCATTCCGTTCCGTTTCCGGAAGGACCGACAATACTGAACGTCCGGCAGACGTACTGTAAAGATCCCTCCTCGCACCGATCCGCGAACGCGTGCCGACGGGATGAGGGCTGTCGATCTTATCCAGGTAAAAGATCTCTCCGCTTTCGTACACAAAAAGACGGACCGTCTCCCGGCAAATATCCCACAGTTTGCGCAAGAACGGACGCGCGATCTCCGCAAGCCCCGTTTTTCTTCCGGTATGCCTCGGCCCAGAGAAGGACCGTAGGTCCGACCGCTTTTTTCATAATATTCCACCTGATAGAATAGTGATTCTAAGGATGAAACATAAATACCTTACGATACCGTCCGACCTCTGTCAACACTCTATTCAAACAGATCTTCCTGAATTTTTACGAAATGAATCGGCAGGAACCACTTTCCATGACGAAACGGGAAAACTTCCGTGGAACGTTTTACCGGACAGGAATCCGTTACAATGAGCGAGACGGCATCATGGAAAACGAAAACGGAGGGAGAGCGGCCCCATGGAGTATGCAACTGTGCCTCCAGCGCGATGCATCATCCTGGACGAGCGAGACAATGTCGCGATCCTCCCCGACGGCGGTGTCGGAGGGACGTATGCGGCATGTCTTCCCGGACGGCTGGCCGGGGATATCCCCAGGGGGCACAAGGTCGCCGTCAGAGACATCGGGGCGGGAGAGGCGATCGTCAAATATGGCCGCCGGATCGGACAGGCCACCCGGCCGATCGTGCCGGGGGAGTGGATTCACACCCACAACGCCGAATCGGCTCTCCGGGCGGAATGGGACATGACATGGTCCCGGACGGATGAAACGGCCGAAGTCCGTACCCAACCCCCTCCCTCGTTCATGGGGTTTCCCCGCAATGAAGGGGTTCCCGGAATCAGAAACGATCTTTGGATCATTCCGACGGTCGGCTGCGTCAACGACTACCTCAGATTTCTCGTGAAGGACTACGTCCGTGATCCATGGATTACGGACGTCAGGGTTCTTGCGCATCCGTACGGCTGCTCGCAGCTCGGCGAGGATCTCGAGAGGACGATCGCCATCCTCGCCGGACTCGCACGGAACCCCTGCGCCGCTGGCGTCGTCATCGCCGGGCTCGGATGCGAAAACCTCCGGAGGATCTTTCTCGAAACGCGTCTGCACGACGTGAAAAAGGTTCGATTCCTCTTCCTTCAGGAGGTCGAAGACGACCGTTCGGTCATGCTCTCGCTCCTCGACGAACTCGCGGACGCCGCGCCGCGGGAACGTCTTCCGTTTCCGCTTTCCGACGTGGTGATCGGCGTGAAGTGCGGCGGCAGCGACGGTTTTTCCGGCCTTTCGGCAAACCCGCTCTCGGGACGCGTCTCGGACGCAGTCTGCACCTGGGGCGGACGCGTCCTGGCAACCGAAATCCCGGAGATGTTCGGCGCAGAGAGTGTCGTCGCTTCCCGGATCGCCGAAAGGAGCGTCTTCGACGCTTTCGTCGGAACAGTCAGGTGGTTCCGCGACTACTACGCCTCGCACGGACAACCTGTCTACGAAAACCCATCTCCGGGAAACAGGGACGGCGGCATTACGACGCTCGAGGAGAAATCCCTCGGAGCGGTCATGAAATTCGGTTCCAGTCCCGTCACGGATGTCCTTTCGATGGGGATTCACGGAACGAAGAGCGGCGTCAATATCGTTTTCGGCCCCGGGAACGACCTCGTCTCAAGCACGGTCATCGCGGCCGGCGGCGCACAGATCGTCCTCTTCACGACGGGACGGGGGACCCCGTTCTCGACCGTCGTCCCAACGATCAAGATTTCGTCGAACACGGCTCTTTCGAAGCGCAAGCCTCTCTGGATCGACTTCGACGCCGGACCATTGCTCGAAGGGGAGAATCCGCCCGCGATGGCCCGGTCCCTGATCGGACTGCTCGCCGAGACGGCTTCGGGACGACTTACGAAAAGCGAACGGAACGCCTGCGCTGAAATCGCGATTTTCAAGGACGGCGTCACGCTGTAACGTTCTCGATCGACCGGAAACCGACAGGAGGGAGACAATTTATGAAGGACTACACGGTACTGCAGTTCGGCGAGGGAAATTTCATCCGTGCGTTTTTCGACTGGATGCTCGAACGGATTTCCGCCGCGACCGGGGAAAACCATTCCGTTTTCCTCGTGCAGCCCATTCCGCAGGGACGTGTCGCGGAGATCGTCGCCACGCGGGACTATTCCGTGCTGCTGCGTGGGTACCGAAACGGAGTTTACGAGGAGACGCTCGAATCCGTCGGCGTCATAGCCGGAGGGTGCAACCCGTTCGAAGAGGACGGAATGGAGCGGATGCTCAGCGCCGCGCTCAGCCCGACGCTCAAGGCCGTCACGTCGAACACGACAGAAGCAGGCATCTTTTTCGAAGAACACCACAAACCGCACAACTATGCGTCGCTCCTCGCTGCTGCGCTCCACGCCCGTTCCGCGAAAGGCCTGCCGCCTCTTTCGATCCTGCCGCTCGAACTCATCGAGAATAACGGACAGACGCTCAAAAAGTGTGTCGAGCGTTACGGTCGCCTCTGGAAGTATGACGATGCTTTTTTCGCGTATCTGGACGAATGCCGCTTCTACGATACGCTCGTCGACCGGATCGTGCCAGGATTCCCCGCAAAAGACGCTCCAAAGATCTACAGGCGGCTCGGGCGCGAGGATCCGAATATCACATCCGGAGAACTATTCCATCTGTTCGTCGTTCAGGGCGACAAAAGGATCCTCGACATCCTCCCCTTCCACAAGGCGGACCTGAACGTCATTGTCACCGACGAGAGACTGGGCTTCTACCGCGACAGGAAAGTCCGTATTCTGAACGGTGTTCACACGGCATCCGTCCCGGTTGCGCTGCTGAACGGCGTCGAATACGTCCGGGACTTCGTCGAGGATCCGCGCTTCGAGCCGGATCTTCGACGTCTCGTTCACGACGAGATCGTCCCTGCATTCTCGGATGACCCGGAGACGCACAAGTACGGAGACAACGTTCTCGAACGCTTCCGGAATCCTGCGCTCGAACACGCGTTTCGCTCGATCGCGCTCAACTCCGTCGCGAAGTGCAACACGCGCCTCCGCCCGACACTCGAGGGATACTTTTCAAAGTTCGTCGAGCTTCCTCCCGTTCTCACGAACTGCATCGCCGCGATGACGGACCTGTACTACTGCGATGGAGTCCGCGAACTTCCCGGAGGTCCGTTCGTTCTCCAGGATTTCGGCCAGCTCAGGGGACGTTCCGTTGCCGACATGACCGACAGCTTCTTTCCGAATCTGAGCGCACCGCTCCGGAAAGAACTTGTCGAAGTACTCGAACGGCACCGATGCAGATAGAAGATGCAACAATACGGCGGGAGGGGGCGAGCTCCCTTCCGCTGCGCCCGAGCACTTCATGATTTCTCTTACTGCGGTATGACGAGATTCGGAACGAACATCACGATCTGCGGAACAAAGGTTATGAAAAACAGTACGACGACCATGGTGACATAGAACGGAATCATCGCCCTCGTCGCCTCTTCGATCGATATCTTCCCTACCGCGCACCCGACGAACAGCGCGCGATCCCACCGGCGGAGTGCAGAGCCCGATGCAGAGATTGAGCGTCATCATGATTCCGAACTGTACCGGGGCCATCCCGAGCGTCTTCACGACGACCGGATACAGGATCGGCGTAGTGATCAGGATGAGCGACGCCATGTCCATGATGCAACCGAGCCCGAGCAGCAACAGGAGAACGACCGGGTTGTCGGAAATCGTCAGCAATGCATTCGTCGCCATCGCCGGGATTTTCAGATAGGCGAGCAGCCAGCCGAAAGCCTTCGCGGTGGCGATGAGACTCATGACCATCGCCAGAGTCTTGAGCGACGAGTACAGAATCTTGTTCATCCTGCTCAGCGGGATTTCCCTGTAGATGAAGAAGGTCACGATGAAGGCATACACGTACGCGACCGCCGCCGACTCCGTCGCGGTGAATACCCCGGAGATGACGCCGCCCATGATGATGACGGCGATGATGAAGAATGGAATGGCCAGGAGCGAAAACGAGTTCACCCCCTGAACCATTTGCTGCAAAATGACCATGAGAGGGATCTTGAGATACATCGCGGTCGCGATCGACGAAACCGCAAGCGAGAACGTGATCGGAACCTTGAGTACGAGCAGTGCTGCAAAGGAGCCGAGGAGGATCCAGGAAGCGAGCGTCAGGTCAGGCATCGCCCGAGCACCTCCCGCCGGAAAGCGTCCGGTCGAGATTCTCGTCCCCCTTGTCGAAGCCAAAGAGATTCATGAGGGATTCGTACGTCACGAGAATACCCGCCAACACAAGCGGAAAGTACATGACCGCCGCCGGGAACTCTGAGGCGGGAAGGATTGACGTGCTCGTGAACCCGACGAGGATCCATCCGTAGTGGATCATGACGTACCCAAGAAACAGCGTGACGAGATCCGAAAGCTTCGGGAGCAGAAAATCCATGGTCGGCGTCAGATCCTTCGGAAAGAGGCAAAGGCTGATATGAAGTCGCTGCTTTACCCCGAGAACCATGGAAATGAACGTGAACCATACGACGATGACGAGCGATATTTCCTCGGACCATCCGATTCCCGAGTTCATGACGTAACGCATAAAGACGTTCACCGACGTCAGGATCACCATCGCCGCGAGGAGAACTTTCGCGGACATCACCAGAATGAAATGAATGAAGCGAAGTAAGGCCGTCAGTGCCTTCACACGCATTCCCCCTTCGGAGACAAAAAGGGGGGGGGAGCCGCGGCTTGCGACGTCCCCCCTCGAAGGTCTCTACTTCACTTCCTGGATCTTCTTCACGATTTCCTTCAACTCTGGTTTCAGCTGATCGTACATCGGCTGCATGGCCTTCTGGAAACCGGCCTGGGCTTCGGGAGTCAACGTCGTGATGAGGCACCCCTTCGCGCGGACTTTGTCTTCGGCCACCTTCTCGAACTCCTTCCAGAGCTTGATCTGATAGGATATCGAGTCCTTTCAGCTTTCTTGATCATCTCCTGATCTTCCTTGGAAAGCTTGTCCATAACGATCTTGCTCGCAATCGTGATTTCGGGGACCCGCGTATGTCCGTCGAGTGTGAAATACTTCGCGACTTCGTAGTGGCTCGTCGAGAAATAACTCGGCCAGTTATTTTCCGCACCTTCGATAACGCCGGTCTGAAGCGCGCTGTAAAACTCCCCGAAAGGCATCGGGGTCGGAACCGCGCCGAGGGCGGAAACGAGCCCCATCATGAGTTTGCTTTCCTGGACTCTGATTTTCATTCCCTTGAGATCGGCGACGGTCTTGATTTCCCTCTTCGAATTGTAGAAGTCCCGGGCGCCGGAATCGTACCAGCAGAGTCCGACGAAATTCGCCGGTTCGAGGCTCTTGAGGAAGTCTTCGCCGATCTGCCCGTTCAAAACCTTCCACATATGCGTTTCGTCACGATAGAGATATGGCACTGCATGGCATCGAACATCGGTGCGAAGGCAGCGAGCGGGGAGATGCTCACGCGGGTGAAATCGATCGCGCCGAACTGACCTTCTTCGATGACCGCCTTTTCTTCTCCGAGCTACTTGCTGTGATAGACTTCGATCTTGATTCGTTCACCGGTACGCCTCTCGACGAGACGAGCGAATTCCATGTCGCCATTCGCCGTAGGGTAGTCCGCGACATGGGTTTCACCAAGACGAAGCACTATCTGCGGCGCGGCCGATGCTTGAGATCCGAAAGGGAGAATCATTGAGACGACTGCGAAGACCGCGAGGACACACACCAACTTCTTCATGACTTCTCCTCCTTATGGATCAAGAATTATGAGTCTTCGATACCCATTCCAGACGAATTCATTCGTAGTTTCAACTCACTATTGCGCAAATCTCTCCTCTTTCTTGGATATGTTTCATTGAATAGAACTTAAATGAAAATAATTGCGCGTATTGTTAAAACTAATATCCTGAACAATTCCACCGAGCAGATCGTAATCTTCGGGAAGTTCCCCTCGCTGTCTCTCGTTTCCGAAGGTGTTGCAGAGAATGCGCCGGAAGTATTCATGCCGCGGGTACGACAGGAAGAAACGCGAATCCGTCAACATTCCGACGAATCTGGAGAGCACGCCAACCGAGGAAAGCGCTTCTACCTGCCGTGTCATACCGTCCTTCTGATCCGTGAACCACCACGCCGATCCATCTGCATCCTTCCCGGGGCGGATCCATCCTGGAAGCATCCCAGGATCGAGGGAATCATCTCGTTATCCCGTGGACTCAGCGAATAGACGATCGTCTTTCCAAGGTGTCCCGCCCGCTCGAGTCGGTCGAGCAGACGCGCGAGAAGGACCCCCTGTTCCCAGTCGCCGATCGTGTCGTAGCCGATATTCGCCCCGATCTTCCCGAACACGCGCGTATTGGCGTTCCGAAGAGCTCCGAGGTGGAGTTGCTGCACTCACCCCTGATCGTGATCCATTACGAGCAGTTCATACAGCACGGCAGAGCGGAATTTCAGCAATATTTCGCTCGAAAGAGCCCGTCCGCTCCTGAGGAATGCGTACGTCTGCTCGACTTCAGGGGTCGTCCAGTCTGAGGCGTACGGTATCTCGATGCCGTAATCCGAAAGACGGCCCTTCTGTTCGTGGAAGAACCGGTGGCGCCGCTTCAGCCCCTCGATGAACCACCCGAACGAGTCGGCGCGAACGCCCGAAGCGACTTCGAGCCGATCCCTCCATTCGTTGAACACCTTCGGAAGATGCGCGTCAAGAACTCTGTCCGGACGGAATGTCGGAGCCACGAGCGTCTCGAACCCGCTTTCGCGGATCGTCCTGTGATGCTCGAGCGAATCGACCGGATCGTCCGTAGTGCAGAGAGCGTCGACGTTATATTTTCTGATAATCGACCTGACCGAAAACTCCCGCGTCCGGAGAAGCTTCGAGCAATGCTCGTAGATTCCGGCGGCCGTCTCGGGGCGGAGAAGTCCGTCGACACCGAATGTCCGTCGGAGTTCCATATGCGTCCAGCGGTAGAGGTGATTTCTCACGACCTGCGGAACGACCCCGGCCTATGCCGCGAACTTCTCCTCATCGGAAGCGTCGCCCGTTATGAAGCGTTCATCTATGCCGCATGCG
This sequence comes from uncultured Synergistales bacterium, assembly GCA_937957815.1. GTDB lineage: Bacteria > Synergistota > Synergistia > Synergistales > Aminobacteriaceae > CALFXN01. The sequence continues at coordinate 3,295 of CALFXN010000627.1, read as the reverse complement.
CGCATGGCGCGCCATTTGTAATGGTCGCCTCCGAGCCACACTTGCGTCAGGTTTTCGAAGTTTCTGTCGTTCGCGATATCTTCGGTGGGGATATGACAGTGGTAGTCGATGATCGGCATCTGAGCCGCATATTCGTGATAAAGCCGCTGCGCGGACTTCGAATCCAAAAGGAAATCCTCGTCCATAAACGGTTTCGGTCGTTCGGAACACGATGACGCGTTCATGAGCTTCCGCCTTCTTATCAGCGTTGCAGTTCCATTTTACGGAAATCAATTTTACAGTATGATGAAAATTTCGATTTTCTTTTGTTCCGAAAATTCAACATCTCTTCCAAAAAACAAAAAAAGGAAGTTCGCGGGCTGATTCACCCCGAACTTCCCGACCTCTCGGGAATCCGACTTCCGAAGATCTCTCTCGGGCGCTATTTCAGAACCGGCAACGATCCTGTCAGACGCGAGACCTTTTTGTGATCTCCATGAACGCATATTCCGGAGAACCCAAGCTCAGGCGTATGCGTCTCATTCATCCGGTCCCTGTAGATGTCGTAGCTCTTGCAGCTCTGGGCAAGCCTGCTGAATCCGATGACGGCGACATCCGGATCCTTCGCGGAAACAATCGCCGAAAAAAGATCCGTCAATTCTCCGGACGAAGCCATCAGGACCGGAAGGTTCACCTTCGTAATCCCCCGATGCACCACTCCGTCCGCGTCCGCCACGTCCGGTCCGATCAACCCGTCGACCTGTGCGCCGAGGCTCATCCCGAGCGCCGCAGCCGCGTTCGCCGCGAGTCCCGGCGGCAAATCCCTGTCGATGACGATGACACACTTCACGTTCATGCCTCCCCTTCGATTCGTTGGAGACATTGTCTCTCCCGCCCCGTCGGAATTATAGGAAGAAATTGCTCAGCGGTGGCGTTCGGAGGCGATATAGCGGGCGGGGGTATCTCCGCATATCTCGCGAAAGACGCGCGTGAAGTGGCTTTGATCGCAGAATCCTTCCGCGAGCGCGATGTCCGAGATCGCGACCCCTTCGCGCAGGAGTCGTTTCGAGTCGTCGATCCGGAGGGTCATGAGGTAGGCGTGCGGTGTCATGTCAAAGGACCTGCGGAACGCCCGGACGAGGTGAAATCTGCTCAGGCCCGAAACTTCCGCAAGACGCTTGAGGGGAATTTCCTCGTGGCGATATTCCCGCAAGAAGGCGGCAGTCCGCACGATCGACTCCGGGATGGGGGCATTCGCGGCTCCCGTTTCTCCCGAGATTACGGACCTTTCGGCTGCAAGTTCGAGAAGGAGAAACAGCGTCTCTTCCTTCTCTTCCGGCCCACCGTCGCCAGAGAGAACTTCGAAGGCTTTTCCGATCCTCTCCCTGAACTCCCGGTCCATCCGGATGATCCGTGGAGCTGGGCCGCTGAAGCACTCCCGTTCCTCCCGCGGAAGAATGTCCGGAGGGACGAAGAGCATCCGGAAGGCCCAGTTGTCCGGGGTTCTCGGGTTGCAGGAATGAACGACGCCCGGAGGAAAGACGACGAGCGTATCCGGTTCCGCGAGAAACGGCCCCGCGGCGCATTCGACGAGGCTCGTCCCGCATCCGATGAGCGCGATCGCGATCTCGTCGTGAAAGTGCCCGCGGCTCGAGTGCAGCTCCGCACGGCAGCTCTTGATCTCGTAGAGAGGAACGGAAGAGTCGCGATAAAACCCGACGGACACGGTTCTTATCTTTCGCGGCGTCCGTCAGCGCCGCGACGCTCCCGTCCGAAAGACGTTTTCCCGAAGAAGGTCGTCGACCTCCGCACGCGAAGGCAGTCCTTCCCTCGCGCCGAGACGGATGCAGGCGAGAGCGCCCGCACAGACCGCCATTTCGACCGCATCCCGGGGAGACTTCTCCTCCGCGAGTGCCACGGCGAACGCCGCGACGAACGCGTCTCCCGCCCCCGTACTGTCGACGGCGTCGATGGCGGGAGCCTTCACGAGAAGCGGTTCGGCATCGGCGAAGATCCACGCCCCTTCCTTCCCCACGGTCACGACGATCCCGGACGCGCCCCTGCTCCGAAGCGCCGAAGCTCCTTCAGCAAGCCCGGATATTCCCGAGAACTGCTCCAGTTCGATGCGATTCGGAATGAAGAAGTCCGCGAGCGCGAACACCTCGTCCGGAAGGGACGCGAACGGCGCCGGGTTGAGGATCGTTCGTACCCCCACCCGTTTTGCGAGCCGCAAGCCGTCCAGAACTGTTTCCACGGGAATCTCGAGCTGAAAGAGCGCACACGAGGCGCCATAAAAAAGCGGCGCGGCGGTTCTGATATCCCATGGGGAGAGCATGCCGTTCGCCCCCGGAGCGATGAGGATTCCGTTATCTCCGTCGACGACGACGATCGACGCGACTCCCGTGGAACACTCCCTCGTCGTGAGAACCGCAGACGCGTCGACTCCCTCGCGTTCCAGCGATTCGCGGAGTCCGGCGCCGAACGCGTCGTCGCCGACCCGCCCGATCATCGCAACGGACGCTCCGAGCCGGGCGCATGCGACAGCCTGATTCGCCCCCTTCCCTCCGTGGGACGTGACGAACGGCCCCGCCGGAATCGTCTCGCCGAGAACCGGAGTCCTGGGCGACCGCATGACGAGATCCATATTCAGGGAACCTGTTACGACGATACGGGGCATCATCCTCCACACCTTTCCCGGACGTGACGATTCTCCTTTGACGGATTGTTGAAATGAGTGTACCATATTCGCAAACGATTGCGCAAACGATTGCGGAGGAGGCGTCCGGCTTGGCGACCATGAAAGACGTCGCAACGCTCGCGGGGGTTTCGGTCACAACCGTTTCCCACGTCCTGAACGACAGCCGCGTCGTTCGTCCCGAGGTTCGGGAACGGGTCCTCACGGCGATGGACGAACTCGAGTACAAACGGAACGCGCTCGCGCGGAGCCTCCGTCAGAAGCACTCCCACACGATCGGCCTGATTCTTCCCGACGCGACCAATCCTTTCTTCGCGGAAATCGCCCGGAGCATTTCCGACGAGAGCGCCCTGCGGGGATATTCCATGATCATCTGCAACACCGACGGCGATCCGAAGAAGGAAGACGACTACTTCCACGTCCTCGCCGAGAAACGCGTTGACGGCATCGTCCTCATCGAGGCCTCGTCTCCGAGGGGGGACGCGTCCTCCCTCGGGAAGTTCGGCATTCCGGCCGTGATGATGGATCGCTATTCGGTCCTCAGGGGAGTCGATACGATCCGGATCGACAATTAGATCGGAAGAGCGTCGTGTAGGGAAAGAGTGTAGATCTCGGTGGTCG